>DATLNY010000001.1:0-2927 GCA_035536495.1 Candidatus Saccharimonadia bacterium
CTCGACAAGGGCGCGCGCGCGAAGTCGTTCGACGGCGCATCCGTCGCGCCCGGCGTCGGGGCGACTTTCGGCGACAAGTGGGGTTCGTCGGTAGCGACCGACGGCACGACCGTCGTGGCCGGCGCGACCGAAGCCGACGACGCTGCCGACGAGGACGGCTACGTCACGGTCATCTCGGGAGTCGGCGGTGGCGGCGGATTCGCGACGAGCGACACGATCGAGGCACCCACGGACGATGCAAGCTCGGCGAGCGACGAGCAGGGCTTCGGCGCGGCGGTCGACATCGACGGCGGCACGCTCGTCGTCGGGGCGCCGCAGACCGACAGCGCGAACGACAACACCGGCGTCGCGAATAGCGACGAGGGAACCGCATACACGTTTGCCGTCGCAGACGGTACCGCCAGCGGTGCGACCACGGTCGCCGCGCCATCGGGCGCGCCCGGCGACAAATGGGGGACTTCGGTCGCAGTCAGCGCGGGAACCGTGGCGTCTGGCGGACCGGGCACCGATGTGTCGAATTCCGACGGCACGAGCAGCCCCGACCAGGGCGCGGTGATCACGTTCGAATGCGAAGTCGACGAGGTCGGCGCATCCGATTGCGACTACGACCAGACGATGTTCGGTAAGGACGCCGAGGACGGCGAGGGCATCGGCAGCGCGATCGCGTTCGACGGCGAGGAGTTCGTCGTCGGCGCGCCGGACGCGGACGCGACGGGCCTCGATGCGGGCGCGATCTACACCGGTGCGGACCTGTTCTCGTCTGCCGCGGTCGCGGTCAACGACACGGCCTTCATGGTCGCCGAGGATTCGAGCGCGAACAACCTCGATGTGCTCGCGAACGACACCGGCGACCTCGAATCGGGCGCGAAGACCGTCATCGGCGTCGGCATCGCAACGAACGGAACCGCGTCGGTTGCGCCGCGCGGCGCTTCGGTGCGTTACACGCCGAACTTCAACTACTGCGGGCCGGATTCGTTCACGTATTCGCTGGACGGCGGCAGTGTCGCGACGGTCACGCTGACCGTGACCTGCATCGACGATGCGGGGGTCGCGGTCGACGATGCACCGGCGGCGATCGGCGAGGACGCGGGTACGGCGACATTCGCGGTGCTCGCGAACGATACCGACGTCGACGGCGGCTCATCGGTCACGGCCGACACGACGGCGACCGGCGGCACGACCGCGGTCGGGGCGAATGGTGCGAACGTGACGTTCACACCGAGCCTGGACTTCTGCGGCCCCACGAGCTTTGGTTACACGATCACGGGCAACGACACGGCGACGGTGTCGGTCACCGTGACCTGCGTCAACGACGCGCCGATCGCGGTCGGGACGATCGCGAACCGCAGCGCGGCCGAGGGCGAAAACGCCAGTTTCGCGACGGCGGCGAGCTTCGCCGACGTCGACGACGCAAGCCTCTCGTACAGTGCTACGGGTCTCCCTGCGGGCCTCTCGATCTCGCCGACGACCGGCGTCATCAGCGGGGCGATCGCCGCGGGCGCGTCGAGCCAGTCGCCGTACGCGGTCACGATCACTGCACGCGACGCAGCGAATGCCCAGGCGATCCAGTCGTTCCAGTACACGGTCACGGCGCCGCCGCCGGGCGGCGACCTCATATTCGGCAGCAGCTTCGAAGGCTGAGGCGGCACACGGAGTACGCCCCTCCGCGCGGAGAGGGGCGCTGCGGCATCGCCCGACGCGCGCGGCTATGATGCGCGGCCTTCCCGCCGTCGATCGCCCATGACCTGCCGCACACGTTTTGCGCCGAGCCCCACGGGATTCCTGCACATCGGCGGCGCGCGCACCGCGCTGTACTGCTGGCTCGAGGCGAGACGACGCGGCGGAACCTTCATCCTGCGCGTCGAGGACACCGACCGCGAGCGCTCGACCGACGAGTCGGTGCAGGCGATCCTCGACGGGATGCGCTGGCTCGAGCTCGATTACGACGAGGGCCCGTACTACCAGACGCTGCGGCTCGATCGCTACCGCCAGGTCGCGGAGGAACTCGTGCGCACCGGCAAGGCGTACCGCTGCTGGTGCAGCCGCGAGCGGCTCGATGCGATCCGCGAGCAGCAGATGGCGGCGGGCCTCAAGCCCCGTTACGACGGGTTGTGTCGGGCGCGCACCGACGTGCCGGCGGACTCGACATCGGTGATCCGGTTCCGCAACCCCGACACCGGCTCGGTCGTGTTCACCGACCGCGTGCGCGGCCGCATCGAGTTCGCGAACGAGGAGCTCGACGACCTCGTGATCTGGCGCACCGACGAGCACCCGACGTACAACTTCGCCGTCGTCGTCGACGACATCGACATGAAGATCACCGACGTGGTTCGCGGCGACGACCACGTCAACAACACGCCGCGGCAGATCAACATCTACCGCGCGCTCGGTGCGACGCCGCCGGCGTTCGCGCACCTGCCGATGATCCACGGCCCCGACGGCGCGAAGCTCTCGAAGCGCCACGGTGCCGTCAGCGTGATGCAGTACCGCGACGACGGCTACCTGCCGCACGCGCTGCTCAACTACATCGTGCGGCTCGGCTGGTCGCACGGCGACCAGGAGATCTTCACGCGCGACCAGCTCATCGGGCTGTTCAGCGTCGACGACGTCAACAAGTCCGCCGCGCGCTTCGACTTCGACAAGCTCGCGTGGCTCAACCAGCAGTACCTCAAGAGCGAGCCGCCCGAGTCGATCTCGCGGCATTTCGAGTGGCACCTGCGCGAGCAGGGATTCGATCTCGCCGACGGGCCCGCGCCGGCCGACCTCGTCGTCGCGTTGCGTGATCGCGTCAAGACGCTGAAGGAGATGGCCGAGCGCGCGCGTGTCTGGTTCGTGGAGCCGGAAGCGTACGAGCCGTCCGCGGTCGAGAAGCACTTCGGGGGCCGCGCGTCCGAGGCGCTCGCTGCGGTGCGTGAGCGTCTCGCGAC
>DATLNY010000002.1:0-2939 GCA_035536495.1 Candidatus Saccharimonadia bacterium
CCTCGAGCGCCTGCGCCTGCTGCTGGTGCCGCGCCTGACCGCGGTGCTGATCCTCGTCGTGCTGCTGATGGCGCTCGTGTCGGTCGTCAGCAACAAGCTCGGGATCGAGATCGGACTCTCCGTCGCGCTGTTCCCGATGATCATCATGACGATGACGATCGAGCGCATGTCGATCGCGTGGGAGGAGCGCGGCCCCGCGCACGCAATCCGCGAGGCGGTCGGCTCGCTGATCATCGCGTCGCTCGCGTACCTCGTGATGACCTGGGAGCGCGTCGAGCACCTCGTGTTCGTGTTCCCCGAGCTGCTGCTCGTGCTGTTCGCGATCACGCTGCTGATCGGCCGCTACTCGGGCTATCGCCTGGTCGAGCTGTTCCGCTTCCGCGCGCTCGCGCGGGATCCGATCGGGCCGCAGCCGGGCATGCAGGCGGCGCCGGCGGCGGGCACCGGGGGCTGACGCATGTTCGGTCTCGTCGAGACCGCGCGCCGCCTGCGCGCGAAGGGCCTGATCGGGATCGGGCAACGCAACGCCGAGTTCGTGCTCGCGTACAACCCGCGCCGCAATTATCCGCGCGTCGACGACAAACTCATCACGAAATGTCTCGCGATCGACGCCGGCCTGCCGGTGCCGGAGCTCTACGCGGTCGTGCGCGAGGAGCACGAGATCGAGGAGCTGCACGAGAAGATCGCGTCGAAAGACCAGTTCGTCGTCAAGCCGGCGCACGGCTCGGGCGGCGACGGGATCCTCGTCATCACCGGGCGGCGCGGCGGCAAGTACCGCCGCTCGAACGGCGCGTTCATCTCGCGCGGCGAGTTCGACCACCATCTGTCGAACATGCTGTCGGGGCTCTTCAGCCTCGGCGGGCATCCCGACCACGTGCTGGTCGAGTATTGCGTGCAGTTCGACCCGATCTTCGACAACGTCAGCTACAAGGGGGTGCCGGACGTCAGGATCATCGTGTTCCTGGGCTACCCGGTCATGGCGATGATCCGGCTGCCGACGCGGATGTCCGACGGCAAGGCGAACCTGCACCAGGGCGCGATCGGCGTCGGGATCGACATCCCGACCGGCCTGACTCGCCGCGGCGTCTGGGGCAACGAGCCGGTGAAGGAACATCCGGACACCGAGCACACGATCGTCGGGCTCGCGATCCCGCGCTGGGAGGAACTCTTACTGATCGCCTCGCGCGCCTACGAGCTGTCCGGGCTCGGCTATGTCGGCGTCGATATCGTGCTCGACAAGCGCCTCGGCCCATTGATCCTCGAGCTCAACGCGCGGCCGGGGCTCGCGATCCAGATCGCCAACGGCAACGGCCTGCTGCACCGGCTACAGCCGATCCGCGAGCTCGAGGCGAAAGGGATGCTCGCGACCACCGCCGAGGAACGGGTCGCGTTCGCGAAAGCCCACTTCGCGACGACCTGAGCCCGTTCATCCGCGACTCACCCCTGCGGCTCGAAGCTTCACGACAGCTTGAGCCCGCGTGCACCGCGGCGCTACATTGCCACCCCCTTCGCGCAGGCATGCGCCTGCGGTACCGCACCGAGGCCCACGATGAAGACCCTTCGCCGCACCGCGCACGCGCTGCTCGTGACGTTTCTCGCCCTGATGCTCGTGTGCGGCAGCGCACTCGCGCAGCGCGACAAGGACAAGGACAGCAAGAAGAAGCCGAACGAGTTCCCGAACGCGACCCGCGTCGAGCCGAAGCAGTTCGACATCTCGGAGGCGAACAGCAAGAAGATCAACGCCGCGTACGACGCGCTCGACGCCGGCGACATGGAGAAGGTCGAGGAGCAGCTCAACGCGGTGCTCGCGAAGAAGCCGTCGAAGTACGAGCAGGCGCTCGCGTACCAGGGCCTCGCGCAGGTCCATTACGACCGCGACGAGATCGACAAGGCCATCGCGACGAACGAGAAGGCGCTCGCGACCAACGGCCTCGACAACACCTCGCACTTCAACCTCGTCTACCAGATCGCGCAGATGAACCTGATGGAGGAGCGCTACGACGCAGCGCTCGCGTCCGTCGACCAGTGGTTCAAGTTGAGTGGCGCGACCAGCAAGCCCGACCCGTGGGCGCTCAAGGGCAATGCGCTCTATCGGCTCGAGCGCTACCCCGAAGCGGCCGAGGCGATGAAGAAGGCGATAAGCCTCAGCCCGAAGCCGAGCGACTCGCTCTACCAGATCCTCGTCGCGAGCTACTACGACGCCGAGAACTATCCCGAAGCCGCAAAGGCCGCCGAGGAGATCCTCGCGAAGGATCCGTCGAACAAGGCGACGATGCAGCAGCTCTCGTCGATCTACCTCGAGATGGAGCAGAACGACAAGGCGATCGCATTGCTCGAGGGCGCGTACCAGAAGGGCGTGCTGACCGACGAGAAGGACCTGAAGCAGCTCTACCAGCTCTACAACTACACCGAAAAGCCCGCCGAAGCCGCGCGTGTCATCAGCGAGGGCATGGCGAAAGGCATCCTCAAGCCGAGCGCCGACACGCACAAGGGCCTCGCCGATGCGTACGCACTGCAGGCCGAGCCGCTCGCTGAGGAAAGCGCGGAGCGCAAGGCGCTGCTGCGCAAGGCAGCCGACGCCTACGGCGAGGCCGGGAAGCTCTCGCCCGACGACGGCGAGCTCGAGATGCAGCGCGGCCACCTCCTGAGCGACCTCGAGAAGTGGGCCGAGGCGAAGGCGGCGCTGGCGTCGGCGATCGCGAAACCGAACCTCAAGCGCCGCGGCGAGGCGCTGATCCTGCTCGGCCAGGCCGAGGACGCGCTCGGCAACCAGGCCGCGGCGATCGCGGCGTTCGAGAAGGCCAAGGGGTTCCCGAGCACGAAGACGATGGCCGAGTCGTGGTTGAAGAGCGTGCGCCAGTAACGCGCGCAATCGCAATTTTTCGCACCCCCGCGCCCCGGTCGGGGTCCAGGTGGTGCGTGGTAGTGTAAGTCCGGCA
>DATLNY010000003.1:0-9903 GCA_035536495.1 Candidatus Saccharimonadia bacterium
GCTCCTGTTGCGACTGCTGCCCCTGACGATCCTGCTCGCCTGCATGCCCCTGCAGGCGCGTACGGTCTATCGCTGCGTGCAGGCCGGAACGGTCAGCCTCGCGACGGCGCCGGAGCCCGGCTCGAAATGCCTCGCGCGCGAGCTCGACGACAACGCCGCGACCATGCCCGACCTGTGGGGTACGCCGGGTCGCAAGCAAGGCAAGCTCTATCGCCGCGAGCAGGATGGAACGACCGTTTTCAGCACGCGCGAGCTGCCGGGATCGGTCGCCGTGCTCGGCTTCGCCGTGCCGTCGCCGTCCGGCGCGCCGGCACACGTCGGCCTCGGCAATGTCGGGCGCGCGCGGCCGGAGCTGCACGCGCGCGCGTTCGAGATCGCGGCGACCGCGAACCGGATCGACCCGGCGTGGTTGCGCGCGGTCGCGCACGCCGAAAGCGGCTTCCGCGCCGATGCGGTTTCCCCCAAGGGCGCGCTCGGCGTCATGCAGCTGCTCCCCGCGACGGCGAAGGATTACGGCGTGACCGATCCATTCTCCGCGGCGCAATCGATCGCCGGCGGCGCGCGCCACCTCGCGCGGCTGCTGCGGCGTTACGACGGCGACCGTGTTCTCGCCGCGGCCGCGTACAACGCGGGTGAGGGTGCGGTCGCGCGCTACGGCGGCGTGCCGCCCTACGCCGAGACCGAGGCCTACGTCGCGAAGGTCGATGCGCTCTACGCGCTCTATGCCGAGGCGCTCCAGTAACCAGGACCTGCTGCTAGCATCCGTGCTGCTTGACATCATGGGCGCGCCCACAGGGGGGCAGCCGTGTTCGAAAGTATCGACGGGGCCACGAAGCGGGCGGCGGAGCGCGACCCGAGCCCCGTTGCGGCGCGCGTTTCGCAGGAAGCCGCAGACGCCTACGAACGCTCCCGCATCGGCGGCCTGTTCTTCGTCGTCGTCTGGATGCTGATGTGCGTCACCGCGGGCCAGCACGGCCTGCGCGAGTGGGCGATCGGCCTCGGGTTCCTCGCGCTCGCGGGCTCGCGCCTGCTCGTCGGCGCGGCGCTGCGGCGCGCGCCGCGGCCGCACGGCGGACACCTCGCCGCGACGCTGACGATCATGTTCGTCACGATGCTCGCGTGGGGTCTCGCGACGGCTTTCGCGCTGAGCCATGCCGACTACGCTGCGACGCCGACCGTGATCCTGTTCGCGACGAGCGCGTTCACGACCGCGTTCGTGCACAGCTACCCGATGCGGGTCTGGCCCGCGCTCGCAGGCGTGGCCGCGGGCTACGCGCCGCCGTGGGTTGCGCTCTTGCTGTCGGATCGGCCCGGCACGGTGCCGATCGCGACCGGCGTCGCGATCCATTTCGCGTACCTCGTGCTCGCCGCGCGGCGCGCGCATTACGAGTACCACCGCAGCATCGACCTCGAGCACGAGCTGCGCGCGCAGCGCGACGCGTTCTCGCGGCGCAGCCGCATCGACCTCTTGACGGGGCTTGCGAACCGCGGCGAGTTCGGCGAGCGGCTCGATGCCGCCGTCGTCGCGGCGCGTGCGTCGAAGTCGCCGCTTTCGCTGCTGCTGATCGACCTCGACCACTTCAAGGCGATCAACGACGAGCGTGGGCACGCGATCGGCGACGCGTGCCTCGCAGCCGTCGCCGCGCGCCTGCGCGGCGTCTTCGATGCCGGGACGGCGTTGTCGGCCCGGCTCGGCGGCGAGGAGTTCGGCGTGCTGCTGCCGGATTGCGACATCGCGGTCGCGCGCGCGCGCGCCGAGTTGTTCCGGGTCGAGCTCGCGTCACGTCCGATCGCATGTGGCGAGCTCGACGTGCCCGTGACGGCGAGCATCGGCGTCGGCGCGTTCGATCCCGAGGTCCATGCGGACCCCGATGCGGTCTATCGCGCGGTCGACGCGGCGCTGTACCGCGCGAAGCACGATGGCCGCAACCGCGTCGTGCAGCTCGGTGCGGCGCGCGCGAGCCTGCTGCGCGCGGTACCGCGCCCCGGCGAGGACTGACGCGGTCAGGCCCCGACGAGCATCCGCAGCAGCTGCCCCGCGAGCCAGCCGCCGTACGTGCCGAGCGCATAGCCGAGCACCGCGAGCAGCACGCCGACCGGCGCGAGCGCGGGATGGAACGCGCTTGCGACGACCGGCGCGCTCGCGGCACCGCCGACGTTCGCCATGCTGCCGACCGCCATGTAGAACACCGGCGCGCGCATCAGCCACGCCGCGACGAGCATCGCGCCGCCGTGGATCGAGATCCAGATCGCGCCGAGCACGAACAACTCAGGGTCCGAGAACACCGCGCGCAGGTTCATCTGCATCCCGATCGTCGCGACGAGCACGTAGATCGCGACGGTCCCGTAACGCGACGCACCGGCGCCCTCGAGTTTTTTCGCGCGGGTGAACGACGCGAGCAACCCGAAAGTCGTCGCGAGCATCGTGACCCAGAAGAACTGCGACGTGAGGCTGTAGGCCGCGAGGCCGGGCGCATTCAGTGCGATCCACGGCGCGATGATGCCTGCGAGCAGGTGCGACAGGCCCGTCACCCCGAGCCCGATCGCGAGGATCGCGATCGTGTCGCCGACGGTCGCGATTCGCGCGTTCTCGAGCTGCACCTGCTCGACGCGGCGCCGCAGGTCCTCGAGCGCGGCGAGATCGGCGCTGCGCGCGGCATCGATGCGCGGCGCGCGCGCCGCGAGGAACAGCAGGAACGCCATCCAGACGTACGCCCAGAGCGCGTCGACTGCGACGAACTTCCCGAACACGTCGGCGCCGACCTCGTACACCTCCTTCATCGCGGCCTGGTTCGCGCTCCCGCCGATCCAGCTGCCCGCCGTCGTCGTCATGCCGCGCCAGACGGCGTTCTCGCCGTCCGGCGCCAGCAGCGTCGGGTCGAACCAGCCCATGACCGCGAGCGCGATCGGCGCGCCGACGATGACGCCGGCGGCGCCGACGAGGAACAGCACGATCGCGATCGGGCCGAGCCGCGCGATCGCCTTCAGATCGCACGACAGCGTCAGGAGCACTAGCGCGAGCGGCAGCAGGTAGTCGCGCGCCATCGGATACAGCTTCGACGCCGCGCCGTCCAGCACGCCGAGCGTGTTGAGCAGCCCCGGGATGAAATAGCAAAGCAGCAGCGCCGGGACGAACGCGTAGAACTTCTTCCAGAACGGGTGCGGCGAAGTCGAAGTCGCGAACACGAGCCCGAGGATCGCGGCGAGCAGGCCCAGTGCGACCGGGTCGGACTGGATCAGGGCCGTCGATGCGATCGCGGGGTCCGAAACTGGCACAGCCATCGCGATGCTCGGAATCGGGGAGCGGGCGAGTTTGCGCGAATCGCGCGACGCTCGCCAGCGATGGATCGGAATTGCGGCGGCACGAACGCATCGGCCCGCCGAAGCGGGCCGATGGTCATGCCGTGCGGAAGCGAATTACTGGAGGACCGGCGTGTTCTCCGCGTGGTACTCGTGGCTGTCGGCGTTGCGCACCGCCCCGTCCGGGTCGCTGATCGCGAGGTTCTTCGCACCGGCCTGGCCGTAGACGACGTCGTCGGTGTTGGCGACCACGTCGAAGTGGCTGACCTCGTGGATGATCGTGCCCGCGCGGGAGTCCGTTCCCGTGTTCGGCGCCGACCAGAACGCCCGGCAGAAATAGATCCGGTAGGGCTGGCTCGGATAGACGTATGCGTAATAGGACTTCTTGCAGCCGCAATCGAACGTCATCGTCTGAAGGTCGAGCGCGGAGTCGATCTGCTCGAAGTGCGAGTCGACGGTCGCGAAGCGGCCGGCAGTGTAGGCGCCGAACCAAGTCGTGTAACGCGCGGTCGCCTGACCGGCATTCATGTAATTCTTCGAGCCTTCGCTGTAGCCGCGCGCGGATTCGAGCGCCGTGTGCAGCTGCGACTGCTGGTCCACCGTGCACTTCACGAACGCCGGCGTCGGCCCGCCGACCTTGACGCCGAGCCCGAACGAGGGCTCGGTCGCCGGATCGACGTAGATGTCCGCACCGTCCACCCACAGTGCGATCGGCGGCGACTGCAGCCGCTCCGGCACGCCGGCGCGCTTCTCGATCGGCGCGTTGCCGACAGCGGCACCCTGCAGCACCGTGTCGTACCTGATCGCATACTGGCCGCTCGTCCCGAACTCGTAGAACTTCGCGAGCTCGACGACGGCGCTGCGCCGCTCGCCCGCGGCGAACGTCATGAAATCATCCGCCGAGGGGATGCCGCGCTTGGCGAGCATCCCGACGTATTCGACGTCATCCTTGCCGAGCGATACATCGAAAAGATCGGCTTCGACGCCGAAGAAGGGCGTCTGGTACTTGAGCACGCGCACGGCTTCGCCGCTCGTGTTCGTCATGCTGATTCGCACGGCGCCGAGCGCGTGCGCGGCCTTGCCCGAGACAGGAACGAGGTCGACGTGAAGCGGGTTCGCGGCGAACGCGAGCGACGAGGCGAGCAGGCCGAGACCGAGCGCGGCCGAGCGGATGGAACGATGCATTCGAGACTCCCCGGAAAATGGATGGTCGGACGTCGTCCATCGGGAGCTGCCGACTCGCCCCCGCGAGTCGTCCGTGATCGAAGCTGCCACGCTGCTCCCAGCGGACGGCGAACCGTAGCGGACCCGCGCGCCCGGGGCATCGTGCGGTGCAGCAGAGCGCGCGCCGGCGACGCGCGCCGATCCTCACGTGGCCTGGCGCGGATTCCGCGAATCGGCACCGAACCGCCGCGGGTAGCCGCGCTCGACGATGACGCCGTCGACGGCTTCGGATGCGAGGCCCGGCGCTGCATAGACCGCGTATACGGGTTCGCCGCGGCGCTCGCCGATCTCGTGGAGCCGATATCGGGCGGTACCGCTGCCGGTCTGGTTCGGGTAGTGGACGGGGGGCTCGGTGCCACCAAGGTCGAGCTCGCTGTTGTCCACGGTGCCGCCCACGAATAGGGCTCTCATGCGCGATGGCCTCCTGTCGATGCGTCGTGATCCGCCGCAATGCGCCGATCCGAATTCTCGCGCGCGTCGCCGAAGCGTCGCGTGAATGATGGGGCTTGCGAACGATCCTCGGCGGACGTGGCAGGGCCATGATCGCCATGATCGACGAGCTCCCCGGCCGCCGACCACAGCTCGCGCAAGACGAAGCGGCGTGCGGGCTCGAGCCGCGCGAATCTTCCGAGCACGTTGACGTCCGCGTACCGGATCCACGCGATGTAACAGCGCCCATCGCGTGCGAGACGCGCGACCCCCGTGCCGTGGGCTTCGAGGATCCAGCCCTGGTCGTGTCGCGGATCGCTGCGCCATCGCATCGGTGAAGCGTCGAGCATCGAGGTCGCAGCGAGCGCGACACGATGAACGGCGTCGCGGCGCGGCTGGATGCGCCCGTATCGGATGGCTTCGGTTACGACGCGATTCAGCCGTCGAGCCTCACGCTGCGCGCGCAAACCGAAATCGTCGGCCGGGCGCAGTCCGACGAAGCCGGGTCCGCAGGCGGCACCTGGCCTCAAGGGGTAGATCATGAACAAGTTTCTCGTGACATCGGCGAGCCTCGTGCTCGCCGTGGTGGCGACCGCCGCGACCGCACAGGATCGGCGTTCGCGCGAGCGCGACACCGGCGAAGTCCGGGTCGAGGAAAGCGACAAGCGCGATGACCCGAGCCACGGCGCGCCGCGCGACGGCAGCTACGACGCGAGCCGGCGTGATGGCGGCGGTTATCGCGGCGACGCGAGCCGCGACGGTACGCGCCACGACGGCAATCGCTACGACAGCAACCGCCACGACTCGAATCGCTACGACGCGAATCGTTACGACGCCAACCGCCACGGCGATCGCCGCTACGACGGCCGCCACGACGGCAACCGCTACGACCGGCACGAGCGCGACGGCATCTGGCCCGGGTATCGCGGCGACCGATACACGGGTCGCGGCTACGACCACCGGGGCGGTTATCGGTACGGCGGCGGCTATCGCCACTACGGCCGCTACCGCGCGCCGTCGCGCTACGCGTATCCGCGCGGCTACTACGCGCGCTCGTGGTCGATCGGTCACCGGCTGCCGCCGGCGTATTACGGTCCGTCGTACTACATCGACTACCGGCCGTACGGCCTCGCGCCGCCGCCCTACGGCTATCGCTGGGTTCGCATCGACAACGACGTCGTGCTCGTCGCGATCGCGACGGGGCTGATCGCCGAGATCATCGACGACCTGTACTACTGAGCCACGATTCACCGCTTGCAAGACCTGCGGCCGGAGCCACCCCCAAGGCGCCGGCCGCTTTTTTGAAAGCTGGCGCGGCAAAGCCGCGCACCCTCGACCGTCATCCCGGCGCAAGCCGGGATCCAGCGCCGTCGACTCCGTTGACCGCGCCACATTAGGTAGCATCGAGCACCAGTCCCTCGCCGAGTCGAGCGCGCGCGATGAAATGGTCCGTGTTGCTCGGACGGAAGCATCCGTCCGCGTTCCTGCTCGCCGCGCAGCTGCTGAGCCTCGTCCTCTATCCGCTGCTCGACGGCAGCGAGGCCGGTCGCGTGATGTTCGGCGCGTTCGGCGTCATGGTGCTGCTGCTCGCAGTCTGGGTCGTCAACCGCAGTCCGGCCGCGAACTGGATCGGCTGGGTGCTCGCGGTACCGGCGATCGGGCTCACCGCGATTGCGGCGAGCTTCGATGCCTGGGACCTGCTCGTGTGGTCGGCGTTGCTCGAATCGACCCTGTATTTCTACGCCGCGACGAGCCTGATCGCCTACATGATGGGCGATCATCGCGTCACCACGGATGAGCTGTTTGCGGCCGGTGCGACGTTCACGCTGCTCGCCTGGGCGTTCGCGTATGCGTACTTCGTCTGCCAGGCCTGGTACCCGGACAGCTTCACGGGGCTCGTCAACCCCGAATCGCCCCGGACCTGGATGGAGCTGCTGTTCCTGAGCTTCACCGTACTGTCCGGGGTTGGACTCGGCGACATCGTGCCGCTGAGCTCACCGGCGCGCGTGCTCGTGATGCTCGAAGAGTTCTCCGGAGTGGCGTACATCGCAACGGTCGTGTCGCGCCTCATCGGGCTTACGATCATCGCCGAGAAGCAGCGTCGCGACGTCGCGGGCACCGTCCTCCCGGACGCCGCGGCGCCGCCCGGCGCCGACGCCGTGCGTCGCGATCCGCCGGTCTGAATCCAGGCTCGCGCGGGCAATTGCCGCCTCGGGCGACGTGTCGCACACTGCGCGCCAGGGGAGGGCACACCATGCGCCACTCGATGCGGCCCGAGCTCGTCGCGAAATGCATCGAGCTGCTCTACGCGCAGGCCGCGAACGCGTACACGTCGAGCATCGTCGCAGGCTCCGTCATCGGCGCGTTGTACTGGCCGGTCGCCGACCGCGGCGTGATCCTCGCGTGGGCGATCGCGTACGGCGCGATGATCGTGATCCGCTACGCGCTCGGCCGCCGCTTCCGGCTCGTCCAGGTCACGCCGTCGAATGCGGCTCGCTGGCTGTTCGCGTTCGGCGCGACCGTTTTCGTCTGCGGCGCGCTGTGGGGCGCGTTCGCGGTCTACCTCGTGCAGTTCGACGACCCGCAGCGCCAGGCCGCCGTCGTCATCGCGATCGGGGCGCTCGTTTCGGGCGCCGTCACGGCGTATTCGCTTTCGATACCGGTGCTGCTGGCATTCACCGTCCCCGCCATGCTGCCGCTCGGACTTGCGATGCTCGCGCGCGGCGAGCCGGGCTCGGTGCTGCTCGGCGCGCTGCTCCTCGCGTGGCTCGGCTTCATGCTCCTGAGCGGCAGGCGCTTCCGCCAGTTCGCGATCGAGTCGCTCGACTATCAATTCGAGAACGCGCAGCTCGTCGACTCGCTCGAGGAGGAGCGCGACCGCGTCACCGAGCTCGCGCGACAGCTCAAGATGCTCTCGTCGACCGACCCGCTGACGGGGCTCGCGAACCGGCGCGCGTTCGACGAGGCGCTCGAGGAGGCGTGGTCGCGCTGTGCGACGAACCGATACCCGCTCGCGTTCGTCACGGCCGACGTCGACTACTTCAAGCCGTACAACGATCTGTACGGCCACCCGCAGGGCGACGAGGTGCTGCGGCGGATCGCCGAGGTGTTCGCCCGCGAGGCGACGCGCAGCGGCGGCGTCGCGGCGCGGCTCGGCGGCGAGGAGTTCGCGATGCTCGTGCCCGACTGCGACGCGGCGCTCGCGTACACGATCGCGGAGCGCACCCGCACGGCGCTCGTCGGGCTCGCGATGCCGCACCGCGGCTCGCCGCTCGGCCACGTCAGCGCGAGCTTCGGGCTCGCGAGCGCGGTGCCGAACCGGACGATGTCGATTTCCGCGCTCGCGGAAGCGGCCGACCGCACGCTCTACGAGGCGAAGCACGCGGGCCGCAATCGCACCGTGGAGCCGGCGTAGGCGCGGCGCTGAGCGCCGTATCCGCGCGGGCGCCGCCGACTTCGCCCGCGAGCTCGTTGCGCGCACCTCGTTCGGGCAACGGCCCGCAAATCGCCGCGGGCCCGTAGAATCCCGGCATGCCCCTGATTGCCCTCAACCGCGTCGACTACGGCGTCGGCGGACCGTTGCTGCTCGAGCACGTCGATCTCTCGATCGACCGCGGCGAGCGCATCGCGCTGATCGGCCGCAACGGCGCCGGCAAGTCGACACTGCTCAAGATCCTCGCGGGGGAGCTGCGCATCGACGACGGCGAAATCCGCCGCGAGGCCGGCGTCAAGGTCGCGCGGCTCGAGCAGGAAGTGCCGCGCGATGCATCGGGCGACGTCTTCGACGTCGTATTCGCGGGGCTCGGCGACCTCGGCGCATGGCTCGCGCGCTACCACCACGTCAGCCACGCCGAACCGTTCGACCCCGACGCGCTTGCCGAGGCGCAGGCGCAGATCGAGGCGGTGCAGGGCTGGAGCGCCGACCAGCGCGTCGTCGCGACGCTGACGCGCCTCGGCCTCGATGGGGACGCATCGTTCGCGGCGCTCTCGGGCGGAATGAAGCGGCGCGTGCTGCTCGCGCGCGCGCTCGTCTCGGCGCCGGACCTGCTGCTGCTCGACGAGCCGACGAACCATCTCGACATCGAGGCGATCGAAGCGCTCGAGGAGATGCTCGTCGCATGGCCCGCGAGCCTTGTGCTCGTGACGCACGACCGGCGCTTCCTGCGCGCGATCGCGACGCGGATCGTCGAGATCGAGCGCGGCAGCGTCACGAGCTGGCCCGGCGACTGGGCCAATTACACGCGCCGGCGCGAGGAGCGCGCGAATGCCGAGGCACAGGAGAACGCGCGCTTCGACAAGATGCTCGCGCAGGAGGAAGTCTGGATCCGCCAGGGCATCAAGGCGCGCCGCACGCGCGACGAGGGCCGCGTGCGCCGGCTCGAGGCAATGCGGCGCGAGCGCGCGGAGCGTCGGGAGATTGCCGGCAACGTCCGCATGGACACCGCGCAGGCCGAGCAGTCCGGGCGCAAGGTCATCGAGCTCAAGCGCGTCACGTTCGGGTTCGGCGAGCGCGTGCTCGTGAATGATTTCTCGACGCAGGTCATGCGTGGCGACCGGATCGGCCTGATCGGCCCGAACGGCAGTGGCAAGACGACGCTGCTGAAGCTGATGCTCGGCGAGCTTGCGCCGCTGTCGGGCGAGGTCAGGCTCGGCACGAACCTCGAGGTCGCGTACTTCGACCAGTACCGCATGACGCTGCGCGAGGACTGGACCGCGCTCGACAACGTCGCCGAAGGGCGCGAGTTCGTCGAGGTCGGCGGACGGCGCAAGCACGCGCTCGGCTACCTCCAGGACTTCCTCTTCACGCCCGAGCGCGCGCGCGCGCCGATCACGCGGCTCTCGGGCGGGGAGCGCAATCGCCTGCTGCTCGCGCGACTGTTCGCGCAGCCCGCGAACCTGCTCGTCATGGACGAGCCGACCAACGACCTCGACGCGGAGACGCTCGAGCTG
>DATLNY010000004.1:0-7547 GCA_035536495.1 Candidatus Saccharimonadia bacterium
AGATCGCGTAGTCCTTGACGCCCTCGATGACGAGGCGCATCCGCTCCTCGCTCTGGCGCAACGCGACTTCGTGCTCGCGGCGCTCGGTGAGGTCGCGCGTGACCTTCGCGAAGCCACTCAGCTCTCCGCCCGGGCCGCGCAGCGCCGTGATGATGACGTTCGCCCAGAACATCGTGCCGTCCTTGCGAACGCGCCAGCCCTCGTCCTCGAAGCGGCCGTCGGCCGCGGCACGCTCGAGCTCGACCGCCGGCCAGCCGGTTGCCTTCGCGTCGGCGGTGTAGAACGTCGAGAAGTGCTTGCCGATGATCTCGTGCGCCCTGTAGCCCTTGAGGCGGGCGGCGCCGGCATTCCAGGAGATGACGCGGCCTGTCGGATCGAGCAGGAAGATGCCGTAGTCCATCACGGTATCGACGAGGATGCGGAACATCTCGTCGCCGGGAACGGCGAGGCTGGCGCGGATCGCACCGGCGACCGGGTCGCTCGTCGTCGTCATGCTGAGTCCAACGCCCGCGAGGATCATACCGAAACACGGCGGAGACGCTCCGCTCGTCGTTTCCGGTCGCGCAACGGCCCATTTCTTCTTCGGCTGAACGATACGTGCGTCACATTCCGCCGGCTGCAGGGTGGCAGACGGAGGGCCGGCCCTACCCCCACCCTGCGCGGAGATGTGTATGATTGCGCCCAAACGGCCACGCGGTTGCCTTACCGAGCGCATGCAAACTCCAATTCGAACAATGGTTCCGGGCTTGTTGCTCGCGTTCAGCGCGACGGCTGTTCAGGCCGGTCCCAAGGGTGCGGCCGCGCCGGCGACCGGCGCTGCAACGGGGCAGCCGTCAACGCCGCTCGATCTCTGGGTTCGTTCGGCAGCGACGAAGCCCGCGGCGCCGCTCGATCTCACGCTGCCTCCGGCTGGAGCAACGCCTGCAGCCCCGATCGGTCCCGCGTTCCCTCCGGCTGTGGCAGCGCCAGCAGCCCCGCTCGGTCCCCCGGTCGACCCGCTCCAGGCCGCCCCGGCGGCGGTCAGGGAGGTCGTGAGTTGGATCACCGTTTCCCACGACAATGCCCGCCTGCCGTTCCTGGTGATCGACAAGCCTACTGCCCGGGTTTTCGCCTTCAACGCTTCGGGACAGTTCCAGGGCGACGCGCCCGTATTGCTCGGCATGGGGCCTGGCGATGTCATGCTCGCGCCGAACGCGACGATGTCGCAGATGCCGCCGCACACGCGCATCACGCCCGCGGGTCGCTTCGTGTCGAAGCTTGCCAAGGATGCGAAGGGCAAGGAGCTTCTCGTTCTCGACTACAAGAAGGCGTTTTCCCTGCACCCGGTGGTCAAGGGAAAACCGCACGAGCGACGCGCCGATCGCCTCGCCAGCGTCACGGCGCAGGACAATCGCATCTCTTTCGGCTGCATCAACGTTCCGGTGCCCTTCTACGAAACGGTCGTCAGCCCCGCCTTCACCGGAACCCACGGCATCGTCTACATCCTGCCGGAAACGAGCCAGGCTAGCGCGATGTTCCGTTTCAACCCTGTCGGTGTCGGGGCACTGGCGTCCGGACCGCAACAGGTCACGCCAGCCGGACCGCAACAGGTCTCGCCCGCCGGACCGCAACAGGTCACGCCCGTCGGACCGCAACAGGTCAGGACAGCGTTGAACGGTACGGCCGGCCAGACAGTTCCGGAAGCAGCCGCCAAGTAGCTGCGCCACGCGCGGCGCCGCTGCTCCGGCGTCCTGCCTCCCGCAGCATTCGCGCATCATCCTCGCGCACAAAAAAAGAAGCCCGGCTTTCGCCGGGCTTCGATTGTCACGATGTCACTGCGGCCGTCAGCCCTTGTATTCCTGCGGCTCCATGACCTCTTCCGGCGGCGGCTCGACCGGGCAACCGTCCGGACCGACGGTCTGGCCAGCGGTGCTGCCCGGGCACCTGTCGTCGCAATTGTTGACGCCGTCGCCGTCGTCGTCGAGCGTCGAGCAGTCCGCTACCGGCGTCTCGGTCTCGACCACTTCCTCGACCACTTCGATCGCGTCCGGCGCGCCGCCGAGGCGGACCACGAGGCCGAGGTTCAACATGAAGTCGCCGTAGTCGTCCTCGAACGCCTGCGACTCATCGTCGAAGTCGAGGCGATAGACGCCTTCCATGCGGAAATCGACGTTGTCGGTCCAGTGGTGGCTGAAGCCGATGCCGACCTGCACGAACGGATCCCAGCCCTTGATCGAGCCCAGCGTGCCGTCGTCGCCTACGTCATGGTGCGAGACACCCACGCCGCCCATGATGTACGGACGCCAGTTGTCGCCGCCGAAATGCTGGCGCAGCGAAACGCCGATGCCCAGGTTGTCCCAGCCGCTCTCGTTCGGCGGCTGCGGCTTGCGCGTGCGCGTGGTCTTGTCGACGAAGACATCGATCGCGGAGTTCGGCGCGATGAACTTGCCGATGCCGAGGCTGCCGTAGAGCGAGCCGTCATCCGTGTTTCGATCCTCGTCGTTGTGGTAGTAGCCGATCCAAGGCGCAAAGTACCAACGATCGTCGAAGTCCTGCGCCTGCGCTGCAGTTCCCACGAGCGACAGGCCAATCAGGACGCACAAGCTCTTGCGGTTCATCGGTGTCTCCTTTTGTGTTTTTCCCCGGCGCGACGCGGACTGGCCGCACGCACGGCGCGAGTATAGCCAAAAACCCTTAACGAGTCTTTTACTTGGGTGCGAAGTTTAGCTAGCTGAACAGGATAGGGAGCCTCGCCGGCGCCCCTCCCCGACATCCTAAGCTCAGACCGCCAACGAATCCATCAACTCGTGGATCGGGAACGCCTCGAAGCGGCTGACGTCGCCCGTGAGCGCCTTCAGGGCCTCGACGCGCCGACGCGGGAGCACTTCGGCGAGCGCCGCCTCGAACTTCGTCCGCAGCACCGGGATCCCCTCGGCGCGTCGCTCGCGGTGGCCGATCGGGAAATCGATCGCGACGCGCGACGTGCTCGTGCCGTCGCGGAAGTGGACCTGCACGGCGTTGCCGATGTAGCGCCTGTCGGGATCGAAATAGTCGCGCGTGAAGTCGGGATTTTCGCGCACCTGCATCCGCGCGCGCAGCGCGTCGACGCGCGGGTCGTTCGCGACGGCATTCTCGTAGTCGGACGCGACGAGCCGGCCGAAGATCAGCGGCACGGCGACCATGTACTGGATGCAGTGGTCGCGGTCGGCCGGGTTCGCGAGTGGGCCGGTCTTGTCGATGATCCGGACTCCGGCTTCCTGCGTCTCGATGACGATCTTCTCGACCTGGTCGATCCGGTCGCGCACCTCACGGTGCAGCTGCAACGCGCATTCGACCGCGGTCTGGGCGTGGAACTCGGCCGGGAAGCTGATCTTGAACAGTACGTTCTCCATGACGTAACTGCCGAACGGCCGCTCGAACTGGAAGTGGTTGCCCTTGAACAGCACGTCGTAGAAGCCCCAGGTCTTCGCGCTCAGGGCGGACGGATACCCCATCTCGCCCTTGATCGCGTTCAGCGCATGGGTGACCGCGCGCCGGCACGCGTCCCCGGCGGCCCAGCTCTTGCGCGAGCCCGTGTTGGGCGCATGCCGATACGTGCGCAGCGCGCCGCCGTCGATCCACGAGTTCGACACCGCGTTGACGATGTCGTCCTTGCTGCCGCCGAGCATGGCGGTCGCGACGGCGGTCGATGCGAGCCGGACCAGGATGACGTGGTCGAGCCCGACGCGGTTGAAGCTGTTCTTGAGCGCATAGCCGCCCTGGATCTCGTGCGCCTTGATCGTCCAGGTCAGGACCTCGCGCACGCTGACGGGCTTGCGGCCTTCGCGCACGGCCCTGCGGGAAAGATAGTCGGCCACCGCGAGGATCGCGCCGAGGTTGTCGGACGGATGGCCCCATTCGGCCGCGAGCCAGGTGTCGTTGAAGTCGAGCCAGCGCACCTGCGCGCCGATGTTGAATGCGGCCTGCACCGGATCGAGCTCGTGGCTCGTGCCGGGGACGCGCACGCCACCGGGCATCGTCGCGCCCGGCACGAGCGGCCCGAGCATCTTGACGCAGTCGGGAAAGCGCATCGCCATCAGCGCGCACGCGATCGAATCGAGCAGGCAGTAGCGCGCGGTCTCGTACGCCTCGGGCGAGGTGATCGCGTAGTCGGCGACGTAGTTCGCGATGTCGACGAGGGGCGCATCGGGGTCGGGGCGCGCGGCGGAGCGGATGTCGTGGTGGGCCATGATGCTCGGGCTGATGGGGGGAGAGGCGCTCGCGGGCGGCGCTGGCGCCGCGGATCCGTCGAAGGGGGCGCATTCTAGAGCGTCGCGGCAGCGCTCGCGTGTCGATGGCCGTTGCGCGCGGCGGCCCCCCCGGACGCGCCCCCCGCGGGGCCGGCGCCCGCGCGAGGCGGGAGAACCAGCGCAAACGCAACAGCTTGGCGTGTCAGACCGACCCGACGCACGCCGGGCCGGCCCCTCGCATCGCCCGCAGGTCACGCACGATTCCATGGATTGGCTCCGCTCCCTGTTCCTTTCCCATGGCGCGCCGACGATCGCGACGGAGGACACGCCACCGGCTCACTTCCTCGACGAGCTCGGTCCCGCGCTCGGCCGGCCGCGCGCGATCGTGGTCGCGAGCGCGCATTTCGAAACCGACGTGCCGACGCTGACCGGCGCCGTCGATCCCCGCACGATCCACGACTACGACGGTTTCAACGGCGGCCTGCATGCGATCGAGTACGCCGCCCCCGGGGCGCCCGAGCTCGCGGACGCGATCGCCGAACGCATGCGCGCGCACGGCTACCCGGTCACGATCGACCGCCAGCGCGGGCTCGACCACGGCATCTGGGTGCCGCTGAAGCGCATGTTCCCGGCGCAGGACATCCCCGTCATCGGCCTGTCGGTCATGCGCAACGCCGACGCCGAGACGCATTACCGGCTCGGCGCCGCGCTCGCGGACCTCGCGGACGAGGAGATCCTCGTGATCGGATCCGGCGGGTTCGTCCACAACCTGTCGACGCTCGACTGGCGCTATCGCGAAACGCTGCCGTTCGACTGGGCGGTCGAATTCTCCGACTGGCTGCGCGAATGCATCTCGACCGACGACCTCGCGAGCGCGTGCGCGTGGGAAGCGAATGCGCCACACGCCGCGCTGGCGCACCCAAGCCCCGAGCACCTCATGCCGCTGTTCGTCGCATGGGGCGCGGCCGGCCCGCACGCGCGCGCCTACGACCTCCACCGCACCTGGCAGTACGGCTCGCTCGCGCTCCACTCGTTCGCGTTTCGCTGAGCGCAACGCCGGCGCCGTGCGGCCTCAGAACCACACCTCGAAGCCGAGCAGCAGCCGCCGTCCCGGCGCGGGCTCGAAGTAGCGCGCATTCGCCTCGTTGACGATCACCGATCCGGCGTGGCGCCGGTCGGCGGCGTTCGCGAGGCGCAGCGACGCTGCGAACCTCGTCGCGCCGCGCTGCCACGACTTCGTCGCATGGAGATCGAACGTCGTCGCGGAACCTGCGTGATCGCGATTGAGGTCGTCGACCGCGACGCGCCCGACGTGTGCCGCCGTCACGCCGACCACGAGCTCGCCACGCAATCGATGTCGCAGGTCGAGCCACGCTTCACGCTCGGGCACGCCGGGCAGCACGTTGCCCGGGTTTACGAGACCGGCGGGCGTCGAAAATCCGTCCTCGAACGTCGCATCGATGAAGCTCGCCGCAGCGCGCAGCGTCGTGCGCGGACCGATCTCGGCGTCGAGCTCGGCCTCGAGGCCGTCGCGCCGCGTGCGGCCCGCGTTGCGGAAGCTTGCGCGACCGCCCTGATTCGCCGCGATGACGATCTCGTCCTCGGTCTCGATACGGAACGCGGTCGCCGCGAAGCGAATTCGCTCGCTACGCGCCCGGAAGTCGATCTCGAGCTGGCGGTTGCGCGACGGTGCGAGCGCGTCGTTGAAGCCGGATGCGCCGTCGCTGCGGTAAGCAAGCTCGTTCGCGGTCGGCGACTCGAAGCCTTCGCCCCACGCGACGTGCAGGCGCGCACCCGGCCCCGCGTCGTACGAAAACCCCGCTACGGCGCCGGTGTCGGTGTAGCGGCGCCGCCCGCTGTCGTCGGGGTTGCCGGCGGCGAGATACTTGTCGTCGGAATCGCACGAGAGCCGGCTCGCGCGCACGCCCGCGAGCGCGGTCCAGCGCGGTGCGAGCGCGAGGTCGAGCCGCGCATAGAGGTCGCGCGCATCGGTCGCGTTGTCCTCGTCGCGCCGCAACGCGCCGCGCACGCCGAGCACGTCGCCGGCGAAGTTCTCGTAGCCGCGCCGGCGCTCTTCGAGGCGTTCGAGGTGGACGCCCGCGGTCGCGACCGCATCGTGCCGGCCGAGGGTGAATGCGCGCCATGCGCGCGCATCGAGGCCGCCGTAGCCGCGCTCGAGGTCGATGACGCCGCCCGCATGCGTCGGTGTCGCCTGCACTGCGCGCGGCACCGCGAGGAACTGCACGACGTCGCGAACGCCGCCGTGGACGCCGAGCGCCAATCCGCCGCCGGCGTCCGCGCGCGTCGCGGCAACACCCGCCTGGCGCTGCCGCACCGACTTGCGCGTATCGAAGCTGATCGCCTGCGCCGCCGTCGAATCGGGATCGGCCTCGAATGCCGCGCGCGTGAGGCCGAGCGGATCGTCGGCCTCGGGCTGATCGAGCAGGTTGAGTGTCGTGGTCCATGCGATCTCGCCGTGCCGCCCGCTCGCGACGGCGTCGAGCTGGTCGCGCTGCGCCGCGCTGTGCGGACGGAATCCGTCTTGCTCGAAGCGTGAGACGGCGACGAGCGCATCGTGCGCCGGCCCATGCATCGCACCGCTGGCCGCGAGACGCCAGCCGTCGGCCGAGGACGCGCCGCGCAGCCCGTGCCGATGCGACGGTGCGGCGGGATCGACCTCGATCCGGACGACCGCACCCGCGGCGTTGCCGTACAGCGCGGCGACGGGCCCACGCAGCACCTCGATCCGGGTCGCGCGATCGAGCAGCGCGTGCGACAACTGCCCCTGCCCGTCCGCCGCGGTCGCCGGCACGCCGTTGACGTAGAGCTTCAGCCCGCGCACGCCGAACGTGCTGCGCGCGCCGAAGCCGCGCGACGACAGCTGCACGTCCTGCGCGTAGTTGCGGCGGTCGCGGACTGTCAGGCCCGGGATCCCGCGCAACGCTTCGACGACGTCGTCGCGCGCACCGGGCCGGTCGAGCGCGGCGTCGCCACGCACCGATACCGTGCCGGTGAATCCGGCATCCCCGGGGTCGCGTGCATCGGCGCGCACGACGACGCGCGGGAGCTCGGGCCCGGATGCCAGCGCGGCGGCAAGAACGAACGTCAACGGCATCGGTTCCCCCGCGGCGCGCGTCGTGCGCCCGCACTGCCGCCGTGGCCCCCACGATATCGAATTTTCCGCGTCGATGACGCCGCCACGTCGGGTGGCTTGGCGCCGACGGTCACGTTGCCGCGGTCGCGCCGCCGTAACCGGCTACGATGCGCGCTGATGAAGCCGCACGCCCCGCGACCGCGCACTTCGGAAATCCTCGCGGAGCTCGCCGCCGATACCGGCAT
>DATLNY010000005.1:0-9499 GCA_035536495.1 Candidatus Saccharimonadia bacterium
TGCCGCCGACCACCGCGCCGGTCGAGAACGTGAAGCGATACGGCGCAGGCATCGCGTTACCCGCTGCATCGCGCAGGTTGTCGATGCGCAGCTCGTACGTGGTGTTGACGGCGAGCGGTGCGTTGGGCGTCAGCGTGAGCAAATCGTCGAACGCGACCGTGAGCGCTGCGGCCACGCCGCCGCCCGACACCGGGCATGGATTCGCGCACACACGTACATTCGCGGCGTTCACGCTGAGCGTGTCCAGCGTCTCGTGGATCAGCAGGCTGATCGGCGCGCCGACGGGATAGCCGGTCTGGCCGGAACGCGGCACGTGGTACGTCACGGACGGCCCGCGCAGGTCGGGTTGCGCCTGGTGCGCCCAGATCGCCATGCCCTGGTTCGGGCCGATGCCGCCGGTCACGAGCAGGTTGCCGAGCGGCAGCGCGAACTGGCTCGTGTCGACGCCTCGCCCGCCGTCGCTCGGCCGGATCACGTTCGCGCCGTCGAGGTGCAGCACCGACTCGAGCGTGCGCATGTCGATCTTGTGGTCGCCGATGAAGCCGTACTCGTCCTGGAACTGCGCGTACTGCGCGGTCGCGCCGGGCAGCGGGCGATCGGCGACGAAGCGGATGTCGGTCGGATCGGTCACGTCGACGACGCGGAAGCCGTTGCCGTCGATGCGGTACGGGAACACGACGTAGAGCCGCCCGCCCCCGGACCAGAGCTCCGGCCAATAGCCGCCCGGGCCGCCGAAGCGCAGCACGTCGAGCAGCACCGGAGCCGCAGGATTCGACAGATCGTAGGTCGCGACGCCGGTGCGGCTTTCCTCGGCGGCGTAGATCAGCAGGTTTCCGAGCAGGAACGGATGACCGATCACGCCGGTGAGCCCGAGGTGGTCCCAGCTCCCGAGTTGCTGCCCGTTGAGTCGCACCTCGGCGTTCGCCTGCGACGGGAAATAGAGCCGATACGTCGGCCCGACGTTCCACGGCAGGAACGTGTCGCCGCGATTGGCCGTACCGAACGGCGTGTCGGGGAACGTGGTCCGCTCGAGCGTGCCGCTCGCGTGCGCACGGAACGTCCACGCGGGACCCGGCGGCGGATTGGGCCCGAGCACGAGGTATTCGCCACGCTGGAAGTAGCCGTGCGCATTGATCGGCATCGGGGTCCTGCCAAGGATGGAGAGCTGAACCGGGGCGCGCGGGTTCGAGATGTCCCAGGTACGCACCTGGAAATCCGAATTCGGCTGGCTCGACGGCTCTTCCGGGATCGAGAACAGCACGCCGCCGTGGTACGCGAAGATCGCAGTGCGGCCCTGTTGCGGCGCGATCAGCCCGGCCAGCAGCTCGCCGGGCGTTTGCTGCACGTTGGGAAAGCCACCGTTTCCGGTCGGCAGGTTCTGCGCCTCGCCGGCTTCCGTCGCAAGGCACGCGCACAGGGCGAACAGCAACGCGGTGGACTTCATCGACCCTTCCCCTGAAGACTGGCGAGCGCGCGGCTGCACGCGGCAGCCGCCTCTTGCTGTATCCATACGGGCTGTGATCCCGGGTCCCGCAGCCAGGCCGACGAGCGGGTCGTTATGGGCGACGCGCGCACCGCATCGGCCTGGCCCATGCCGTCGATGCCCGCGTGCGGGTTCTCGCGCCAATCTCCGTTGGCTTGATCACAGTGGATGTGGAGCCGTGCGCCGTGGCCAGCGGTACCGTTCGTCGGACGATCGCCTCCCGGCGACGGCACGCGCTGGTGCGATGCGCGGCCGCGTGCAGAATGTCCATCCGTCATGAACGCCGTTCCGCGCGGATCCGCCACCGACGACATCACGCAGATGCTCGCAGCTGCGCGCTCGGGCGATGCGCGCGCGTGGGACCAGCTCGTGACGGTCGTCTACGCGGACCTGCGCAGCCTTGCGCACCGCCACGTCGCAGGGCAGCACGGCGATCGCACGCTCAATACGACGGGGCTCGTGCACGAGTGCTACATCCGGCTGGCACAGGCCGGTGCCACCCCGAACGACCGCAACCACTTCTTCGGGCTCGCATCGCGCGTGATGCGCCAGGTCATCATCGACCATGCACGCGAGCGGCTCGCGCAGAAGCGCGGCTCCGGCGCGGCGACCGTACCGCTCGATGCCGTGCGGGAAGACGAGCTCGCGCAGGCGCGGCAGTTCGTCGCGGTCGAGGACGCGCTGAACGAGCTCGCGCGTACCGAGCCACGGCAGGCGCGCGTCGTCGAATGCCAATTCTTCGCGGGCTACACCGAACAGGAGACCGCCGACGCGATCGGCGTGTCGCTGCGGCTCGTGCAGCAGGACTGGCACGAGGCGCGGCATTGGCTCGCGCGCTTCCTCGCCGAGCGATAGCGACGGCCGCCACGGACTCGAGATGAGAGCCGGCAGCGAAATCTCCGAGCGCGAGGCGCTCGAGCTGCTGGTCCCGGGCGGCGCGCTGCAGGGGCCCGTGTTCGGCTCGCTGCTCGCGCGATTGATGCGGGGCCCGGCCGAGCTCGATGCGGGCGCGCGCGTCGGCCCGTACCGCGTCGTCGACACCCTCGGCTCGGGCGGCATGGCGGTCGTCTATCTCGCCGAGCGCGCCGACGGCGAGTTCGAGCAGCGCGTCGCGTTGAAGCTCGTCATTCCTGCCGACGGCGCCGAGGCCGATGCCGCGCGCGAGCTGCTGCGGCGCGAGCGGCAGATCCTCGCGAGCCTCGAGCACCCGCGGATCGCGCGGCTGCTCGACGGTGGCACGACCGACGAGGGCGCGTTGTGGTTCGCGATGGAGGTCGTCGAGGGCGAGCGCATCGATCGCTGGTGCGACGCCGCCCGCGCCGACCGGCGCCGCCGGCTGGAGCTTTTCCTGCAGGTCTGCGAAGCGGTCCAGTTCGCGCACGCGCGGCTGCTGGTGCACCGCGACCTCAAGCCGTCGAACATCCTCGTGACGAAAGCCGGCGAGGTGAAGCTGCTCGACTTCGGGATCGCGGCGATCAACCAGCCGGGCGATGCGGGCTCGACGCCGCGGGCGCTGACGCCCGGATACGCGAGCCCCGAGCAGCGCCGCGGCGAGATCGAGACGACGGCGTCCGACGTCTGGCAACTCGGCCGCCTGCTCGACGCGCTGGTTTTCGGCGGCGCGACCGTGCGCGACGACGCCGACCTGCGGGCGATCATCGCGTGTGCGCGCAACGACGATCCGGCCGCGCGCTACGCGACCGTCGGCGATTTCGCCGGCGACGTCCGGCGCGTGCTCGAGCGCCGCGCCGTGCTCGCCCGCAACGGCAACGCGCTCTATCGCGCGCGTCGCTTCGTCGTGCGGCACCGCGCCGCGAGCGCGCTCGCCGGCGTCGCGCTCGCGATGATCGTCGCGCTCGCTAGCGCGTTCACCGTGCGGCTCGCGCAGGAGCGTGATACGGCGGCGCGCGAGGCGGAGCGCGCGAACGCGACCGTGCGCTTTCTGGTCGGCCTGTTCCGGGGCAACGAGCCCGCCACGAGCCGCGGCGAGCCGCCCGACGCGAAGATGCTGCTCGACCGTGGCGTCGAGCGGCTCGACCGCGAGCTCGCCGACCAGCCCGAAGTGCGCGCGCGCCTGCTGCTCGCGGTCGCGCAGATCCACGATTCGCTCGGGGACGCGACGCGCGCGCGCACGCTGCTCGACGAGGCGATCGCGCTCACGCGTGAGGGCGACCTCGACCGCGAGACGCTCACGGAAGCGGCACTGACGCGCGCCCGGATCGTGCTGCACCAGGGCCGGCCCCTCGACGTGCTCGCGCTGCTCGCCGAGATCGAGCCGACGCTCGATGCGGGAACGCTCGCGGGACGGCGCAACCGCGTCAACCTGCTCGGCATGCGCGCAATGGCGCAGATGGGCAGCGGCGACCTTCCCGCCGCGCTCGCGACCGAGCGCGAGGCGATCGAGCTCGCGCGCGCGACCGACGGGCCCGGCAGCGCGGAGTTTGCGGCGCGCAACCACGACCTCGGCATCGTGTTCCGATCGCAACGCGACTTTCGCTCGGCCGCCGCGGCGTTCGACGAGGCGCGGCGCATCTACCGCACGATGTACGGCGAGAGTCATCCGCTGCATGCGAGCGCGCAGAAGAACCTCGCGTCCGCGCTGCTCGAGCTCGGCGAGCTCGATCGCGCCGAGCCGTTGCTGCTCGAGGCGGTCGAGCGCTACCGCGTGCTGTACGACGGCGAGGGCGCGCTCTACGGCGCAGCACTGCGCTCGCGCGCGCAGCTGAGCAATCTGCGCGGCGACCGGCGATCCGCGCTGGCGGATCTCGACGAGTCGGCGCGGCTGATCGAAGCCGCGCTCGGCCCGGTCTCGACCGCGCTCGCGTACACCTTGCAATCGCGCGCCGACACCCACGCGAAGCTCGACGATCCGGAATCCGCGCTTCGCGATTTCACCCGCGCCTGGGAGATCCGCCGCGCACTGCTGCCGCCAAACACGCCGGATGTTGCCGCGTCGGCCAACGGGATGGCTGCGCAGCTATGGCGACTCGGCGACGGTGCGCGCGCGGAGTCGGCGACTCGCGCGGCGTTGCAGGTCTGGGTCGGGCGCGAGGCGGATCCGCGCGCCTTGCGCGCACGCGTCCTGCTCGGTCACGCGCTCGAAGCGCAGGGCGACGCGCGCGGCGCGGCCGCGGCCTTCGACGAAGCGCGCAGGCTCGCCACCGACGACGTCGCGAGGGGCGAGCTCGAGAAGCTCATCGGCTCGCCCGAAGACGTGCTCGGGCGCCGCATGCCGCGCGCGCCGGTCGCCGGGACGCGTTGACGCCCGAGGTTCCCGTCTTGCGGTCTGGTGAGGCCGCGGCCTCAGCCGCACGGCCAAGGTCCTAGAATTCGGGCCCGCCCTGCCCGAGCCCCCCCATGACCTACGTCGGCGAAGACCGTTACACGGCCGAGCTCGCCTCGATCGAGCAACAAGGCCTGTTCAAGCGCGAGCGCGTGATCGCCTCGCCGCAGAATGCCGAGATCACGCTCGCCGACGGCCGGCGCGTGCTGAATTTCTGCGCGAACAACTACCTCGGCCTCGCCGACCATCCGGCGGTGATCCAGGCCGCGAAGGACGCGCTCGACACGCACGGCTTCGGCATGGCGAGCGTGCGCTTCATCTGCGGGACGCAAGACCTGCACAAGCAGCTCGAGGCGACGATCGCGAAGTTCTTCGGCACCGAGGACGCGATCCTCTACGCCGCGTGTTTCGACGCGAACGGCGGATTGTTCGAGCCGCTGCTCGGCGAGGACGACGCGGTGATCTCGGATGCGCTCAACCACGCCTCGATCATCGACGGCGTGCGCCTGTGCAAGGCGAAGCGCTATCGCTACGCGAACTGCGACATGGCGGACCTCGAGGCGCAGCTGCAGGCCGCCGATGCCGCCGGGGCGAAGCTCAAGCTCATCACGAGCGACGGCTCGTTCTCCATGGACGGCTACATCGCGCCGCTCGATCGCATGACGGCGCTCGCGCGCCAGTACGGCGCAATGATCCACATCGACGAATGCCACGCGACCGGCTTCCTCGGCGCGACGGGACGAGGCTCGGCCGAGTACCACGGCGTCATGGACCGGATCGACATCTTCACCGGCACGCTCGGAAAGGCGCTCGGCGGCGCGCTCGGCGGCTTCACGACCGGCCGCGCCGCGGTGATCGAGCTGCTGCGCCAGCGATCGCGCCCGTACCTGTTCTCGAACTCGCTGCCGCCGTCCGTCGTCGCGGCGAGCATCAAGGTGTTCGAGATGCTCTCGACCGCGACGCAGATGCGCGAGACGCTCGCCGACAACACGCGCTATTTCCGCGACGCGATGACGCGCGCGGGCTTCGAGATCCGCCCGGGCGTGCACCCGATCGTGCCGGTCATGGTCCACGACGCGCCGCTCGCGCAGCGCATGGCGGCAGCGTTGCTGGAGGAAGGCATCTACGCGATCGGTTTCTTCTTCCCGGTCGTGCCGAAAGGACAGGCGCGTATCCGCACGCAGATGTCGGCTGCGCACACGCGCGATCACCTCGACCGCGCGATCGCGGCTTTCACGAAGGTCGGGCACGATCTCGGCGTGCCGAAACGCTGACGTCGGCGTCGCGACGAAGCGGTTCGGGCCGCTATGCGGGCCGCACTGCAGCCGCGAGCACGAGGTCGAACCGGGCCGAATAGCCGGCGCGCTCGCGCACGAACGGCACCGTGACGGTTTCACGCAGCGCGGGCTCGAGCGAGCGGTAGAGACCATCCGCTGCGTTGCCCGGATCGTCGGCGACGAACAGCTGCGTCGTCAGCGGCTGGACGCCGGCGCCGGCGAGCCGGAAATGGATGTGCGGCGTGCGGCCGGGATAGGCGACCGGCCGGATCGTGCGGAAGCGGTACGCGCCGTCGGCATTCGTCGTCGCAGCGCCGTAACCCTGGAACGCGCGGTCGAGCGGCGCCTCGTTCGAGTCGCGAGGATGGTGGTAGCGACCATTCGCGTCGCATTGCCAGATCTCGACGCGCACGCCGGCGAACGCGCGGCCGCGCTCGTCGAGCACGCGTCCCCACACGTCGGCGACATCGCCGATCGCCGACTCCGTGCCGCCCTCGACCCGGACGAGATCGTTGTCGTGATCGAGCGGGATCTCGGCCGGATAAAACGGACCTTCGGTGAACGCCGCGGTCCGCGCGGCGGCCGATGCGCCGCGCCAGGGCAGCAGCAACGCGCCCGCGCCGAGCGCGCTGCCGAGCACGAAGTGGCGACGCCGCCGATCGACCGCGTTCATGCGCGAATCCTACTCCGGCGGCTTGCCGGCGGACGCTAGCGACGCGATCTCGCCGGCGTCGAGGCGCCGCCATCGGCCTTTCGCGAGGTCCCCGAGCACGAGGCCGCCGATCGCGACGCGCACGAGGCGCAGGACGCCGACGTCGAACGCGCCGAGCAGGCGCCGGATCTCGCGATTGCGACCTTCGTCGAGCACGATCTCGAGCCACGCGTTGCGCTCGCCGCGGCGGAGCTCCGAGACCCGCACGGCCGCGAGCGGCTCGCCGGCGTGCTCGACGCCGTCGACGAGCGCGCGCAACAGTGCCTCGTCCGGCAGCCGGTCGACCTGGACGTGGTAGGTCTTTTCGATGCGCGACGCAGGATCGGTGACGCGCGCCGCCCACGCCGGATCGTTGCTGAAGAGCAGCAGGCCTTCGCTCGCGCGATCGAGCCGACCGACGGGCGCGAGCCATGGCAGGTCCGAGCCTTCGAGGCAGCGGTAGACGGTGTCGCGTCCACCCTCGTCGCGCACGGTCGTGACGAGCCCGCGTGGCTTGTTCAGCATGAGGTAGACGCGCTCGGCTGCCTCGACCGCGCGCCCGTCGACGCTGATCGGGGCGCCCGCGAGGACCGGCTCGGTCGGATCGGCGACGACGCGGCCCGCGATCGACACGCGCCCCTCGCGCACGAGTGCCTCGGCGGCCGTACGCGAGCAGTAGCCGAGTTTCGACAGGGTCCGCGCGACGCCGTGCACGGGCGTCGCGGCGCGCGTGGGTGCGCCGCGCGTGCGGTCGCGGCGATCGTCGGGGCGCTTGCGCATAGCGGCGAGCATGACGGGATCGGCGCGGATTCGATACGCTAATGCCGGGCCGCGCGGAACGGCGATCCGCACGGCGTTGAACGCGGCGCAACCGGCATCGGTCGCGTCGCATGCTTTCACCGCGGCCTCACCGCCGCCCGTCCAGGCTAAGGCCCCATGGCTTCCGATCCGTCGCTCACCGTCGTCCCGCGCACGCTCTACACGCGCTTCGTCTCGCCGCTGCTGCGCTGGTTCGACAACGCGGCCGGCACGACGGACCCTGCGCTCGAGCACCGGATCGACTGGCTTCGGATCGCGCCGTTCGTCGGAATGCACCTCATGTGCCTCGGCGTGTTCGTCGTCGGCTTCTCGTGGTTCGCGTTCTGGGTCGCGCTCGGGCTCTACGTCGGTCGGATGTTCGCGATCACGGGCTTCTACCACCGCTACTTCTCGCACAAGTCGTTCAAGACCTCGCGCGTCGCGCAGTTCGTCTTCGGCGTGCTCGGTGCGAGTTGCGTGCAGCGCGGGCCGCTGTGGTGGGCCGCGCACCACCGCCACCATCACCTCAACGCCGACAACGAGCACGACGTCCATTCGCCGGTCCAGCACGGTTTCCTGTGGAGCCACATGGGCTGGTTCCTGACGCCGGCGGGATTCCGGATCGATGAATCGCGCGTGCGCGACCTCGCGCGCTATCCCGAGCTGCGCCTGCTCGACCGCTACGACCTCGTCGTGCCGGTCGCGCTCGCGACCGCGCTGTTCGTGCTCGGCGGCTGGCTCGAGACGAACCGGCCCGAGCTCGGCACGAGCGCCGCGCAGTTGCTCGTCTGGGGATTCTTCGTATCGACGATCGTGCTGTTCCACGCGTCGGTCACGATCAACTCGCTCGCGCACCAGTTCGGCTCGCGACGCTTCGACACCGCCGACGACAGCCGCAACAACTGGCTGCTCGCGCTCGTGACGTTCGGCGAGGGCTGGCACAACAACCACCACCATTTCCCGGGCGCGGCGCGTCAGGGCTTCCGCTGGTGGGAGATCGACCTGACCTACTACCTGCTGCGGCTGCTCGCGCTGCTCGGGATCGTGTGGGATTTGAAGCCCGTTCCGGCGCAGTTGCAACGCGCGCCGCGCGCGGGCGCCTGACCGGACCCAGCCTCGCCGTCGTGCGCATCGCCGTCGTCGGCGCGGGAATTTCCGGCATCGCATCGGCGTACCTGCTCTCGCGCGCGCATGACGTCGTGCTCTACGAGGCGCAGGCCCGCCTAGGTGGGCACACGCACACGCACGACGTCGAGCTCGGCGGGCGGGCATACGCGATCGATACGGGCTTCATCGTCTGCAACCCCGCCCACTACCCGCTGTTCATGCGGTTCCTCGCGGAGCTTCGCGTCGCGACGCAGCCGACGACGATGAGCTTTGCAGTCCGCAACGACGCGAGCGGGCTCGAGTACAACGCGACCTCGATCGCGGGCCTGTTCCTGCAGAAGCGCCGACTCGTTTCGCCGCGGCACTGGCGCATGATCGGCGACATCCTGCGCTTCTACCGCGAGGCGCGGGCGCTGCTCGACGCACCGTGGCCGGGTCCGTCGCTCGACGAGTACCTCGACACCCACGGCTACTCGAACGCGTTCCGCGACGACCACCTCGTACCGATGGCCTCCGCGCTGTGGTCGTCGCCGTCGCGGCAGGTGCTCCAATTCCCGGCGAAGCACCTCGTCGCGTTCATGGCGAACCACCACATGCTGCAGGCGCGCGACCGGCCGGAGTGGCGCGTCGTGCGCGGCGGCTCGTCGTCGTATGTCCGCGCCGCCGAGCAGCGCTGGTCCGCGCAGGTCCGCCTCGACAGCGCGGTCGCAAGCGTGCGGCGCACGCACGACGGCGTCGACGTCACGGCCGCGGGCGGCACCGAGCGCTACGACGAGGTCGTGTTCGCGTGCCACGCCGACGAGGCGCTCGCGCTGCTCGACGATCCGTCCACCGGCGAGCGCGAAGTGCTCGGCGCGTTC
>DATLNY010000006.1:0-4548 GCA_035536495.1 Candidatus Saccharimonadia bacterium
CCCGAAGCGGGTTCGCGCAGACATCGCCGCACGTCGACGCTCCCCGCCCTCCGGTCTTGCTACTACACAGCTTCGAGCGATGGAGTTCGGGCGGCTCGGGCTCGGTGTCCTCCGTCCGAAACCTTCACAGACAGGGATGTCTGTGAAGAGCCTTGTGTCTTCGGATTCTGACAAACTTTTGCCCGCTCCGGTCCGGCAGATCGGTAAGAGCCTCGGTGTTCGACACCGTCCTGTAGCAAGAGATCGCCGGACCGATTTCATCCTGAACCCGGGTGGTTGCGTGGGCCGTGATCGAGCCCGGACTTATTGCAAGGACGGGTCTTCGATGAACGGGCAGACCGTGTTGCGAGTGCTGGGGCTGGATGTCGCGCAGTCGTTCATCGACTACGCACGAAGCGATGGATCGGCCAGCGGTCGGGTCGAGTATCGACGCGCGGGTGTTGCAAAACTGGTCGAGCAAGCCCGTCATGAAATCGATCTGGTCGTGTGCGAAGCGACCGGTGGGTATGAGCGCCTGATTGTGGCCCGACTGCTCGCAGACGGGATCGCGGTGGCCGTGGTCAACCCGCGACAGGTCCGCGATTTCGCCAAGGCCACGGGTCATCTGGCCAAGACCGACGCGATCGATGCGCGTGTCATTGCGGCGTTCGGCGTAACGGTACGGCCGCGGGTCCAGGTTCCGAAGGACGAGCTCGCCCAACAGCTCGAGGCGCAGCTCTCGCGTCGGCAGCAGTTGATCGAGATGCGTGTGATGGAGCAGAACCGGCTGCAGCAGGCCTTGCCACCGGTCAAGCGGAGCATTCGAGCTCACATCGCTTGGCTGGGTGAACGGATCGAGGCACTCGATGACGACATCGATGGCACCCTGAAGGCCTCGCCCCAATGGCAGGCCAAACTCGACCTGCTGGTGGGATTAAAGGGCGTGGGGCCCGTGCTGCGCGCGGCCTTGTTCGCCTGGTTGCCCGAGCTTGGCAGTCTCAATCGAAAGCAGGTCGCCGCACTCGTTGGTGTAGCCCCATTTGCGTGTGACTCCGGGGCAATGCGGGGCCGACGTGTGATCTACGGCGGCCGCAAACCCATTCGAAACCTGCTGTACATGGCGACTTTGGTCGCCACACGCCACGACGTCCGCCTGAGCGGCTGTTATCGGGCTCTCGTCGCGGCTGGCAAGCCCAAAAAGGTCGCCATCGTTGCCTGCATGCGCAAGCTCCTGACGATCCTCAACGCAATCTTCAAGACAGGCCAGCCTTACCGGCCGGCCCTCACCTAGAGGTGGTTGCTACAGGGATGTATTCACGGCGTGTTTCGGACGGGGCTCTCCCGCCCGGCGCCGCGCCCCCTAATGCGTCGTAGCCAAGTTTGGAACGCCGCAGCAAGCGCTATCCGGTAGCATGCGCGCCCCCGCAAGACCGCGACGAAAATGATCACGTTCCGCAACCTCACCCTGCGCCGCGGCCCGCGCGAAATCCTGCGCGGCGTCGATGCGACGCTGCATTCGGGCTGGCGAGTCGGCGTCGTCGGGCGTAACGGGTGCGGCAAGTCGTCGCTGTTCGCATCGGTGCTCGGCGAGCTCGATCCCGACAGCGGCGCGGTCGAGCGGCCGCGCGCGCAGCGAATGGCATCCGTGGCGCAGGAAACGCCGGGCCTGCCCGATGCCGCGATCGACTTCGTGCTCGGCGGCGACATCGAGGCGTCGGCCGCGCTGAAGGAGGCGACCGACGCGGAGGCGCGCGAGGACCACGAGGCGGCCGCAGTCGCGCATCACCGGATCGACGAGATCGGTGCGTACGACGCGCGCGCACGCGCCGCGAAGCTGCTGCACGGTCTCGGCTTCAAGTCCGACACGCACGAGCACTCGGTCGCGGATTTTTCGGGCGGCTGGCGCGCGCGCCTCAACCTCGGCCGTGCGCTGATGGCGCCGTCGGACGCGCTGCTGCTCGATGAGCCGACCAACCACCTCGACCTCGACGCCGTCGTCTGGCTCGAGGAATGGCTGCGCAAGTATCCCGGCACGCTGCTGCTGATCTCGCACGACCGCGACTTCCTCGACGGCGTCGCGACCCACATCCTGCACCTCGTCGACGGCACCGCGCGGCTCTACGTCGGCAACTACGCGCAGTTCGAGCGCCAGCGCTCCGAGATGCTGCGCCAGCAGCAGATCGCGTTCGAGAAGGAGCAGGCCGAGCGCGCGCACCTGCAGTCGTTCATCGACCGCTTCAAGGCGAAGGCGAGCAAGGCGCGCCAGGCCCAGTCGCGCGTCAAGAAGCTCGAGAAGCTCAAGGGCACCGAGGCCGTGCGCGCCGAGCGCGAGTTCCACGTCACGTTCGAGGATCCGCTGCGCCTGCCCGACTCGCTGCTCAAGCTCACGCACGTCGACGCTGGCTACCGTGCCGGCACGCCGGTCGACGGCGAGGACGACGACGGCGCGGCGCTCGTGAGCGCGCATGCCGAGGCGATCACGCGCGTGCTCGACAACGTGCGCTTCGGGCTCGAGGCCGGCGAGCGGATCGGCCTGCTCGGCCCGAACGGCGAGGGCAAGTCGACGCTCGTCAAGACCGTCGCCGGTGCGCTGCCGCCGCTCGCGGGGTCGCGCATCGCGCACAAGGACCTCGTGATCGGCTACTTCGCGCAGCACACGGTCGACCAGTTGAGGTCGGGACGCACGCCGCTGCAGCACATCGCCGACGAAGCGGCCGGCGTCAGCGAGCAGGTGCTGCGCACGTATCTCGGCAAGTGGAACTTCGTCGGCGACCGCGTGTTCGAGAACGTCGACGGCTTCTCGGGTGGCGAGCGCGCGCGGCTCGCGCTCGCGATGATCGCGTGGAAGCGACCGAACCTCCTGCTGCTCGACGAGCCGACCAACCACCTCGACCTCGAGATGCGCGAGGCGCTCGCCGAGGCGCTCAACGACTTCGAGGGCGCGATCGTGCTCGTCAGCCACGATCGCAACCTGCTCGGCCTCGTCTGCGACAGCTTCTGGCGCGTCGCCGACAGCCGTGTCGAGCCGTTCGACGGCGACCTCGATGACTACGCGGGCTGGCTGCGCGCGCGTCGCAACGACGGCAATCGCGCCGCGGCACCGGCAAAGCCGAAGGAAACCCCGGCGGAGCGGCGCAAGAACGCCGCCGCGCAGCGCGAGCGCGAGCAGGGCGCGCGAAAGCAGGTCGGCAAGCTCGAGAAGCAGATCGCGGCATTGCAGGAGGAACAGTCGCGCAACGCAGCGAGCCTCGCCGATCCAGCGTTGTACGGCGCGGGTGGCGCCGGCGACGCCTCGAAACTGTCTCGCCGCCAGGGCGACATCGCGCGCGAGATCGCGCGTCTCGAGGCCGAATGGCTGCGTGCTTACGAGTCGATCGAAGGGCGCGAGCAGGCCTGAGCCGGTCCTCCCGACGCTTGGTTTATGCTTGGCTGTCCCCATGCTCCATGCCGGCGACGGCAAGAGACGCTTCCCATGCCGATTTACGAATTCGAATGCGCGAGCTGCGGCAAGCGCAGCGACCACCTGATGCGCCTTTCGGATCCCGATCCGAGCGCGTGCCCCGAATGCGGCGCGACGCAGCTGAAGCGCGTGCTGTCGGCGCCGCAGTTCCGTCTCGCCGGCGCCGGCTGGTACGAAACCGACTTCAAGGGCGACAAGGATCGCAAGCGCAACATTGCAGGCGACGGCGGCGAGAAGTCCGGCGAGGCGAGGACGGAAGCGAAGTCCGACGCGAAGCCCGAAGCGAAATCGGAATCGAAGTCCGACGCCAAGCCCGAAGCGAAGTCCGACTCGAAATCCGAGTCGAAGCCGGCGCCGAAGTCCGATTCGACCGCGGCTGCCGCGCCGTCGAAACCGTCGAAGCCGGACAGCGCCGCGGCCTGAGCGCGGCACGCGCGACCATGAGCGTCGTGCCGCCGGCTCCGCGTGCGCGCCGCGTTTTGTTTGCACACTCGAATGCGGTTCCCTAGCATTCGCGCCCTTTTCCCCTGCGGGTTTCCTCCATGCGCACGCACCTCTGCGGCCTCGTCGACGAGGCCCTGATCGGCCGATCGGTCACCCTGTGTGGCTGGGCCGATACGCGTCGCGACCACGGCGGCGTCATCTTCATCGACCTGCGCGACCACGAAGGCATCGTGCAGGTCGTCGTCGAGCCCGAGAACGCGGCGGCATTCGCCGTGGCGGAACAGGTCCGGTACGAGTACTGCCTGCGCGTCACCGGATCCGTGCGCGCGCGGCCGGGCACGCAGGCCAACGACAAGCTGCGCACCGGCAAGGTCGAGCTGCTCGCCGGAACGGTCGAAGTGCTCAATGCCGCCGCGCCGCTGCCGTTCATGCTGCACGAGACGCCGGGCGAAGAGGCGCGCCTGCGCTGGCGCTACCTCGACATCCGCCGCCCCCCGATGCAGCGCGCGATGCGCACGCGCATCCGGCTCGTGCAGGCATTGCGGCATTACCTCGACGCGCGCGGCTTCCAGGACGTCGAGACGCCGATCCTGACGAAGGCGACGCCCGAGGGCGCGCGCGATTACCTCGTGCCGTCGCGCGTGCATCCGGGCGAGTTCTACGCG
>DATLNY010000007.1:0-3129 GCA_035536495.1 Candidatus Saccharimonadia bacterium
CTGATGGTCGGCGTCTTCGCCGCCGCCGACGGACTGCTGTTCTTCGTTTTCTTCGAAGCGACGCTGGTGCCAATGTACATCATCATCGGCGTGTGGGGTGGCGCCAATCGCATCTATGCGGCGATCAAGTTTTTTCTGTACACGTTCGCCGGCTCGCTGTTGATGCTGGTCGCGCTCGTGTATCTGTATTACGCATCCGACGGACGCTTCGGCATTTTCGACTGGCATCAGGTGCGCATCGGAATGACCGCGCAGACGCTGCTATTCCTGGCGTTCTTCGCGGCGTTCGCAGTCAAAGTGCCGATGTGGCCGGTGCACACCTGGCTGCCCGACGCACACGTCGAGGCGCCGACCGGCGGATCCGTGATCCTCGCCGCGATCATGCTGAAGATCGGCGGCTACGGCTTCCTGCGCTTCTCGCTGCCGATCACGCCGGATGCGTCGCACGAGTACGCGTGGCTCGTCATCGCGATGTCGCTGATCGCGGTCGTCTACGTCGGTTTCGTCGCGCTCGTGCAGGAGGACATGAAGAAGCTGATCGCCTACTCGTCGATCAGCCACATGGGCTTCGTCACGCTCGGCGCATTCATCTCGCTGTCGCTGACGCGCGACGCCGGCAATGCCGACGCGGCCCGGCTCGGGTTGCAGGGCGCGATGGTGCAGATGATCTCGCACGGCTTCGTCTCGGCGGCGCTGTTCTCCTGCGTCGGCGTGCTCTACGACCGCATGCACAGCCGCATGATCGGCGACTACGGCGGCGTCGCGAACACGATGCCGTGGTTCGCGGCGCTGATGGTGCTGTTCGCGATGGCGAACAGCGGCCTGCCCGGTACCAGCGGCTTCGTCGGTGAGTTCATGGTGCTGCTCGCGAGTTTCCAGGCCAACCCGTGGCTCGCGGCCGTCGCCGGGCTGACGCTCGTCATCGGCGCGGCGTACACGCTGTGGCTCGTCAAGCGCGTGCTGTTCGGTGAAGTCGCGAACGACCACGTCGCGCAGCTCAAGGACCTCAATCCCCGCGAGGCGATCGTGCTCGGCGGGTTCGCGCTCGCGGTGCTCGCGCTCGGCGTCTGGCCGGCGCCGCTGACCGATCTCATGGGCACCTCGATCGACACGATCGTCGCCCAGATTACGCAGGCCAAGACATGAGCTGGAACGACCTCATCGCGAACCTCGTGCCGATGACGCCCGAGCTGTTCCTGCTAGGGGCGTTGTGCGTGCTGCTGCTCGCGGACCTCTACATCGAGCAGTCGCGGCGCGGGCTCACGCATTTCCTCGCGATCGCGATCCTCGTGCTGACCGCGCTGCTGACGCTGCGCGGCGGCGCGATCGACGGTGCGGAGCAGCTCGCGTTCGGCGGCATGTTCGTGCGCGACGGTGTCTCGGAGCTGCTCAAGCTCTCGATCTACGTCGTGACGATCGGCGTGTTCGTCTACGCCAAGCCGTACCTCGACCCGCGCGGCCTGTTCCAGGGCGAGTTCTACGTGCTCGTGCTGTGCGCGGTGCTCGGGATGATGCTGCTCGTCTCGGCCGGCAACCTGCTGATGGTCTATCTCGGGCTCGAGCTGCTCGCGCTCTCGCAGTACGCGCTGGTCGGGATCAACCGCGACTCGCGGCTGTCGACCGAGGCGGCGATGAAGTACTTCGTGCTCGGCGCGCTCGCGTCGGGGATGCTGCTGTACGGCATGTCGATGATCTACGGCGCGACGGGCTCGCTCGGGCTCGACGCGATCGACGCGCGCGCCGCGGCGGGCTACGAGCGCACGATGCTCGCGTTCGGCCTGACGTTCCTCGTCGTCGGCATCGCGTTCAAGCTCGGCGCCGCGCCGTTCCACATGTGGGTGCCCGACGTCTACGACGGCGCGCCGACGGCCGTGACGCTGTTCATCGGCTCGGCGCCGAAGATCGCCGCGGTCGGGATGGCGTACAGGCTGCTCGAGGGCGGGCTGTCGAACCTCGTCGCCGACTGGCAGCAGATGCTCGTGTTCCTGAGCGTCGCGTCGCTCGTGATCGGCAATGTCGTCGCGATCGCGCAGACGAGCCTCAAGCGGATGCTCGCGTATTCGACGATCTCGCACATCGGCTTCGTCCTGCTCGGCGTCCTCAATGGCACCCCGGAGGGCTACGCCGCCGCGATCTTCTACGTCGTGACCTACGCGATCACGGCGACCGCCTCGTTCGGCATGATCATCCTCCTGTCGCGCGCGGGTTTCGAGGCCGACGAGATCGACGACTTCCGCGGGCTCAACCAGCGCAGCGCGTGGTACGCGCTGATGATGCTGATGGTGATGGCGTCGTCGGCGGGTATTCCGATCTGGGTCGGGTTCATCGCGAAGCTGCAGGTGCTCAAGGCCGCGATCGACGCGGGCTGGCTCTGGCTCGCGATACTCGCCGGCGTGTTCGCGGTCATCGGCGCGTTCTACTACCTGCGCGTCATCAAGGTGATGTACTTCGACGAGCCGCGGCAGCCGGGGCCACTCGCGCTCCCGGCCGACATGCCGTTCCGCTTCGTGCTTTCCGCGAACGGCCTTGCGCTGCTCGCGCTCGGCATCGCCTCGGGTCCGCTGATGCAGTGGTGCTTCGACGCCGTGACGCGCTGACGGGGCGTCTACGCGATGCCCCGGGACGCGCTTCGGGACGGTGCGGTTCGCACCAGCGGTTGAATTCGGCTGCGTCGCAGCCTAGAATGCGCGTTCGCCTGATGCGGGGTGGAGCAGTCTGGCAGCTCGTCGGGCTCATAACCCGAAGGTCGCAGGTTCAAATCCTGCCCCCGCTACCAGTTGACTGGAGAAGGCCCGCAGGGGCCTTTTTCATTGTGGGACGCGAAGGATCGCGGCGCCGGAATCCATCCTGGCGTACATCGAAGAACCTCTGTTTCCAGAAGAGGGGGCTTTGGCTCTCTCTTTTTTTTTGGGCCGGGATCGAACATTCCATGTTCGACACCGGCCCCCGCACAGTCCGGAGTGAATCCGGACTGTGCTCACGCGCGCTGCGCGGCGGCACGTCCCTGTGCCGCAACAGCTCGCGTCTGGTGCGTTTTGGCTCTGTGGCGCATTTCATGAAGCATGACGATCTGGACAATCTGTTGAAGCCGGTGATCGGGGCGCTGGGGCTCGAGCTGCTCGGGCTCGA
>DATLNY010000008.1:0-5379 GCA_035536495.1 Candidatus Saccharimonadia bacterium
GCCACTGCCGGGGCCCGACGGAAGAGCGATGCCGGCGGGTGCCGGAACCCTATACTGGGCGCGGGGCAAACCATCCGGGGAACAACGACATGTCCACGACCGCCATCTTCATCTGGATCCTCATCGCGTTCGTGATCATCACGATCGTCAAGGGCGTCCGGGTCGTACCGCAGGGCTACGAATACACCGTCGAACGCTTCGGCAAGTACGTCTTCACGCTGACGCCGGGCCTGGGCCTCATCGTGCCGTACGTCTACGGCGTCGGCCGCAAGATGAACATGATGGAGCAGGTCCTCGACGTGCCCTCGCAGGAGGTCATCACCAAGGACAACGCGGTCGTCAAGGTCGACGGCGTCGTGTTCTTCCAGGTGCTCGACGCCGCGAAGGCCGCCTACGAGGTCTCGACGCTCGAGATCGCGATCCTCAACCTCGTCATGACGAACATCCGCACGGTGCTCGGCTCGATGGACCTCGACGAGTCGCTCTCCAAGCGCGACGTCATCAACGCTCAGCTGCTGCGCGTCGTCGACGAGGCGACCCATCCGTGGGGGCTCAAGGTCAACCGGATCGAGATCAAGGACATCCAGCCACCGCGCGACCTCGTGGAATCCATGGCGCGGCAGATGAAGGCCGAGCGCGACAAGCGCGCCTCGATCCTCGAGGCCGAGGGCGCGCGGCAATCCGAGATCCTGCGCGCCGAGGGCGAGAAGCAGGCCGCGGTGCTCGAGGCCGAAGGCCGGCGCGAAGCGGCGTTCCGCGACGCCGAGGCGCGCGAGCGCCTCGCCGAGGCCGAGGCGAAGGCGACGACGATGGTGTCGGAGGCGATCGCGAAGGGCAGCGTGCAGGCGATCAACTACTTCGTCGCGGACAAGTACCTCAATGCGCTGAAGACGCTCGCGACCTCGCCGAACCAGAAGATCCTGATGCTGCCGCTCGAGACGACGGGCGTGCTCGGCTCGCTCGCGGGGATCGCCGAGATCGCGCGCGAGACGTTCGGCTCGCGCGCCGTCGTGGCGCCGAAGCTGCCGCAAAGCTGACGTACTTCCGATCGGGAGATCGTTGATGCCGAAGATCGTCTACATCTGGTTCGGGCTCTCGCTCGCGTTGATGGCGGCCGAGACGTTCATGCCGGGCGCGTTCCTGCTCTGGTTCGGCTTCGCCGCCGCGGTGATGGGCGTGCTGACCTGGCTGCTGCCCGAGATGCCGCCGCTCGCGCAGGCGATCACGTTCGGCCTGCTGTCGCTCGTCAGCATCTGGATCTATCGGCGCTGGTTCCGCGGGCGCGAGCCGACCTCCGACCAGCCGCTGCTCAACAGGCGCGTCGACCAGATGATGGGCCACGTCTACGAGCTGCACGAGCCGATCCGCAACGGCTACGGCAAGATCAAGGTCAACGACGCGCTCTGGACCGTGCACGGTGCCGACCTGCCTGCCGGCACGCGCGTCGTCGTCACCGGCGCGAGCGGCATGACGTTGCAGGTCTCGGTCGCGACCTAGCCCACGAGCCGGCGCCCGACGTCGGCGAGCAGGGCCTCGAGCACGCGCGGCTCCACCGGCTTGACGAGATGTGCGTCGAAGCCCGCGTCGCGGGTCCGCGCCCGGTCCGCGTCGGTGCCGTAGCCGGTCATCGCGACGAGCAGCATGCGCGACGAGGATTGCTGCGCGCGCAGCCGCGCCGCGACGGCGTAGCCGTCGATGCCCGGCAGCCCGATGTCGAGCAGCACGAGGTCCGGGCGCACGCTCGCGGCGAGCCCGAGCGCGGCGTTGCCCTCGTACGCGACGTGGACGATGTAGCCCAGGATGCGCAGCAGCATCGCGATGCTGTCGGCACCGTCGACGTTGTCGTCGACGACCATCACGGTGACCGCGCCGGGGGCGACCGACTCCGCGGCCGGCGCCGCGGGCTCGAGCTCGCGCACCGGCGTCTCGACGGCGGGCAGCTCGCGCGGCTCGTGCGACCGCATCGCGAGGAACGAATCCTTGTGGCGATCGGAGTCCGCGAGCTCCTGCAGCCGACGGCGCGACTCGTCGTCGATGCGCCGCCGGTCTGTGACGTCGCGGACGATCTTGACGAAGCCGCGCAGCCCGTCGGCGTGGAGCGGCTCCGAGATCCCGCTCGCGAAGAAGCGGCTGCCGTCCTTGCGCAGCAGCCAGTTGTCGTCGGCGGCGCAGCCAGCGGACACCGCCTCGCGCAACTCGTGCCCCGGCTTGCCTGCTTCGACGTCCGCGGCGATGAACATGAGGCTGAAGTGGCGACCGAGTACTTCGCCCGGCGCGTAGCCCAGCATCCGCGCCGCGCCGCGATTCCAGCCGACGATGACGCCGTCCGGATCGAGCAGCACGACCGCGTAGGTGTGCAGCGTGTCCTGCGCGAGCGCGGCGAGCTCGGCTCCGAGGGGCGTCGTTTCCATCCCGCCAGCCATGCAATCCCTCCGCCACCGCCGGGCCCGGCCGCTGCAGCCGGGTCGAGCGGCCCGCATGAAGAGCAGCGGGCGCGCGCCTGTCGCGCGGACGCGTGCGGCATAATCGCCGCCTTTCCCTTGCCCGGCAAGACGATGACCCAGCGGACGGTCCTCAACGAGACGCACCGCGCGCACGGCGCGCGGATGGTCGACTTCGGCGGCTGGGACATGCCGCTCAACTACGGCTCGCAACTCGACGAGCACCACCACGTCCGGCGCGGCGCCGGGATGTTCGACGTCTCGCACATGACGGTCGTCGATCTGCGCGGGCCGCGCGTGCGCGAGTTCCTGCGCCACCTGCTCGCGAATGACGTCGACAAGCTGAAGAAACCCGGCAAGGCGCTCTACTCGTGCATGCTCGACCCGCGCGGCGGCGTCATCGACGACCTCATCGTGTATTTCATGGACGAGTCGTGGTTCCGCATGGTCGTCAACGCCGCGACCCGCGACAAGGACCTCGCCTGGATCGCGCAGCACGCGCCCGCATACGACGTCGCGGTGACCGAGCGCCGCGACCTCGCGATGATCGCGGTGCAGGGGCCGAACGCGCGCGAGCTCGTGCACGGCCTGCTCGCGCCGGCGGATGCCGCGGCGGTCGCGAAGCTCGGCAAGTTCTCGGCCGCGAACGCGGGCGAGCTCTTCATCGCGCGCACCGGCTACACCGGCGAGGACGGCTACGAGATCATCGTGCCGGAGGCCCACGCGGTCGCGCTGTGGCAGCGCCTCGCCGCGGCCGGCGTTGCGCCGTGCGGGCTCGGTGCGCGCGACACGCTGCGCCTCGAGGCCGGCATGAACCTCTACGGACAGGACATGGACGAGACGACGACGCCGTTCGAGGCCGCGCTCGCGTGGACCGTCGCGCTCGACGGCGAGCGCGACTTCATCGGGCGTCGTGCGCTCGAGGCGCAGCAGGCCGCCGGCGTGCCGCGTCGCATGGTCGGGCTCGTGATGGACGACAAGGGCGTGCTGCGCCACGGCCACACCGTCGCGACCGCGGCGGGCGACGGCGAGATCCTCTCGGGCACGTACTCGCCGACGCTCGGCAAGTCGATCGCGTTCGCGCGCGTACCGGCCGGCGAGCTCGGCGCCGTGCACGTCGACATCCGCGGCCGCGCGGTGCCGGTCCGCATCGTCAAGCCGCCGTTCGTGCGTGACGGCAAGCCACTGGCGTCTCCCTGATCGGGCCGCGTTTCCCGCGCCTCGAGTAGTCACCGTCGAACACGGCGTCCGAGCCGGCCACTGATATAGAATCCGCGCCGCGCCATCGAGGATCGATCGAGCCCATGAACGAAATTCCCGGCGACCTGAAGTTCCTGAAGACCCACGAGTGGGCCCGCATCGAAGACGACGGCAGCGTCACGGTCGGCATCTCCGAGCACGCGCAGGGTCAGCTCGGCGATCTCGTCTACGTCGAGCTGCCGACCGTCGGCGACGACGTCGAGGCCGGCAACGCGAGCGCCGTGGTCGAATCGGTCAAGGCCGCGTCCGACGTCTACAGCCCGGTGTCGGGACGCATCGTGAAGGTCAACGAGGCGCTCGGCGATCGCCCCGAAACGATCAACGAGGACGCGTTCGGCGAAGGCTGGATCTTCGTCGTCAAGCCGGCGAGCCTCGCGGAGCTCGACGAGCTGATGTCGCCGGACGAGTACTCGGAGATGGTCGAGAACGAGTCGCACTGAGCGACACCGCCGCGCGGCGAGCGCCCCGCCGCGCGCATCGCCGCGTCGGCTTCCCCCGATCCCCACGCGCGATCGCGCGTGATCCCGAGCGCTTCGACGCCCACAGGATTCCACCATGCCGTTCATTCCCCACTCCGACGCCGACACGGCCGCGATGCTGCAGGCGATCGGTGCGGCACGCATCGAGGACCTGTTCGACGAGATTCCCGCGGCGTTGCGCGCGGGCGGGCTCGCGAGCGTTCCCGTGGGGCTCAACGAGCAGGCCACGCAGCGGCTGATGCGCGCGCGCGCGGCGCTCGACGGCACGCCGCTCAACTTCGCCGGCGCGGGCGCATACGAGCACCACATCCCGGCAGCGGTATGGGAGATCACGACGCGCGGCGAGTTCTACAGCGCCTACACGCCGTACCAGGCCGAAGCGAGCCAGGGCACGCTGCAGCTGATCTACGAATACCAGACGATGATGACGCGTCTGACCGGCATGGACGTGTCGAACGCGTCGATGTACGACGGCGCGTCCGCGCTCGCCGAGGCCGTGCTGATGGGCGAGCGCGTGCAGAAGAAGAGCGCGCAGCGCGTGCTCGTCCCGCGCAGCGTGCACCCGGCCTATCGCAAGGTCGTGCGCACGATCGTCGGGATCCAGGACATCGAGGTCGTCGAGGTGGACTTCGATCCCGCGACCGGTGCCGTCTCGATGCCCGCGCTCGAGCGCGCGGCCGAGGGTGGATTCTCCGCGCTCGTCGTGCCGCAGCCGAACTACTTCGGCGTGCTCGAGCCGGTCGATGCGCTCGTCGACTGGGCCCACGCGAAGGGCGCGCTCGCGATCGCCCTGGTCAACCCGACATCGCTGGGCCTGTTCAAGGCTCCGGGCCGGTGGGGCAGCACCGGCGCCGACATCGCATGCGGCGACGGCCAGCCGCTCGGCGTGCCGATGTCGTCGGGTGGTCCGTATTTCGGCTTCCTCACGTGCAAGAAGGACCTGGTCCGCCAGATGCCGGGCCGCATCGTCGGGCGCACGACGGACCTCGACGGGCGTGAGGGTTTCGCGCTGACGCTGCAGGCGCGCGAGCAGCACATCCGCCGCGCGAAGGCGACGTCGAACATCTGCACGAACCAGGGCCTGCTCGTGACCGCGGCGACGATCTACATGTCGCTCGTCGGCGCCGAGGGCCTGCGGCGCATCGCCACGAGCTGCGCCGCGAACGCGCGCGCGCTCGTCGCCGCGCTCGGCGGCGCGC
>DATLNY010000009.1:0-3074 GCA_035536495.1 Candidatus Saccharimonadia bacterium
CGCGGCGAGCGCGGCGCGCTGGCCGGCGACCTCGTCGCCGAGGTGCCGCGCGTGCTCGCGTGAGCGCACACGCATGGCACGCGCCCGACGAGCGCGCGACGCGCGAGATCGGGGCGGCGCTCGCGCGCGTGCTCGAGCCCGGCCTCGTCATCCACCTCGAGGGCGAGCTCGGTGCAGGCAAGACCACGCTCGCGCGCGCGCTGATCCAGGCGCTCGTGCCGTCCGCGCGCGTGAAGAGCCCGACCTACACCTTGATCGAGAGCTACGACGACACGACGCCACCGATCCACCATCTCGACCTCTACCGCATCGCCGAGGCCGGCGAGCTCGAGTTCCTCGGCCTGCGCGAGCTCGTCGACGGCGGCGCGGTGCTGCTGGTCGAATGGCCACGGCACGGCGGCAGCCGCGTGCCGCCGCCCGACCTCGCGATCCAGCTCGTCGCGGGTCGCGCCGGACGCGAAATCGGCGGCGTCGCAGCGAGCGAGCGGGGCCGCAGACTACTCGAAGCGCTTGCCGCACGGCTCGCTGCGATCAGGACGGAAAGCCCCGAGGCGTAGCAGCTTGCGTGACCTGCGCCATGCAAACGCTCAAGACTGCGCTACAGATCGCGGATTTGTAAGGAAAAAGCTTGCTTTTTCCCCCGCGATTGCGTTCAATCCGGCGCATGAGGGCGCTTTGCCTCGCCACCCGGTGCGCCCGCGCAGTGCTCGCGGCGACCGCGCTCGCCTGCGCGCTGCCGGCCGCCGCGCAGAACGTCGTCGCGGTCCGCGTCTGGGAAAGCCCCGATTCGACCCGCGCGGTGTTCGATCTTTCCGGGCCGGTCGACTACAAGGTGTTCGCGCTCGAAGGGCCGAACCGGCTCGTCGTGGACCTGCGCGACGGCGCGCTCGGTGGTGACTTCGCGCCGCCGCCCGCGAAGGGCCTGATCCGCGGCCTGCGCACCGGCAAGCCGACGCCGCGCGAGCTGCGCATCGTCATCGATCTCGCCGAGGGCGTGCGCCCGAAGTCGTTCCTGCTGCCGCCGGCCGAGCGTTTCGGGCACCGCCTCGTCATCGATCTGTATCCACGCGGCGGCACGCCCGCCGTCGTGAAGTCGGCGCCGGCGAAGGTGCAACCCGGCGCGCAGCGCGACGTCGTCGTCGCGATCGACGCGGGGCATGGCGGCGAAGATCCTGGCGCGCTCGGCGCGATCGGCACGCGCGAGAAGGACGTCACGCTCGCGATCGCGAAGGCGCTGAAGCAGCAGATCGACGCCGAGCCCGGCATGTCGGCAATCCTCGTGCGCGAGGGCGACTACTACATCGCGCACAAGAAGCGCTACGAGAAGGCGCGCTCGAACAAGGCCGACCTGTTCGTCTCGATCCACGCCGACGCATTCACGAAGCGCAGCGCCGCAGGCTCTTCGGTCTACATGCTGTCGCAGCGCGGCGCGACTAGCGAGGCGGCGCGTTTCCTCGCGCAGAAGGAAAACCCGTCCGACCTCGTCGGCGGCGTCTCGCTCAACGACAAGGACGGCACGCTCGCGGCGGTGCTGCTCGACCTTTCGCAGGGCGCGACGCTCGCGTCGAGCGACATCGTCGCGACGCAGGTGCTGACGAGCCTGAAGCGCCTCGGGCGCGTCCATTCGAACCAGGTGCAGCGCGCGAACTTCATGGTGCTGCGCGCACCCGACGTTCCGTCGATCCTCGTCGAGACGGGTTTCATCTCGAATCCAGGCGAGGAAAAGCTGCTGCGCGATCCAGCGCACCGGAAGAAGATCGCGGCCGCGATCCTCGGGGGCGTGCGCAGCTATTTCCACACGATGCCGCCGCCGGGCACGTGGATCGCGTCGAACCGCCGCGCGCCGACCGAGCACGTCGTCGCCCGCGGGGAATCGCTTTCGCTGATCGCGCAGCGGCACGGCACGACCGTCGCGCGGCTGCGCGACGTCAACAAGCTGCGCAACGACACCGTGCAGGTCGGCGCGGTGCTGCGCATCCCGACCTCGTCCTGACGCGGCCGCTCCCGAACTCAAGCCCCAGCGACGATGGCGAACGCCCGGACCTGTTACGACGCGATCACCGAATCGCTCGTGCGCGAGCACGGCGCGCGCCGCGGCGCCGTGCACGGACGCGCGTGCCTGATGCTCGACGACGCACCGTTCCTGCAGCTCGCGCAAGAAGGCATCGCGGTGCGGCTCTATGGCCGCGTGCTCGCCGAGGCGCTTGCGCTGCCCGGTGCGCGCCGCCACGACCCGTTCGATCCGGGCAACGCGAGCGCCGCGCGTCCGGGCTGGGTTTTCGTGCCGGCCGCGCGCTACGACGCCTGGGCGAAGCTCGCGACCGACGCACTGCACTGTGCGGCGAACGCCAACGTGCAGCGCGTCTCGTGGTCGGCGAGCGATCCGTCGGCGACACCGCCGGCTGCACCGGCTCCTGCGCCCGCGTCGCTCGCCGAGCGAGCCGCCGCGGCGCTCGAGCACGGATTCGACTTCGACATCGAGCGCTGAGCGGCGAGCTTCGCGCGATCGCCTGGCGATCCGTCAGCGGCGCGGCGACGCAGTGACGTTGCCCTATCATCGCGGCCCAGCCGCCCCCGCGTGTCCCGCTCGTGCCGATTCGCCAGCTACCCGACCTGCTCGTCAACCAGATCGCCGCCGGCGAGGTGATCGAGCGGCCCGCGTCCGTCGTCAAGGAGCTGGTCGAGAATGCGCTCGACGCGAACGCGCGCCGCGTCGAGATCGAGCTCGAGGCGGGCGGCGCCAAGCTGATCCGCGTCCGCGACGACGGCGACGGCATCGAGTGCGACGAGCTCGCGCTTGCGCTGTCGCGCCATGCGACGAGCAAGATCGCCTCGCTCGAGGACCTCGAGCAGGTCGCGACGCTCGGGTTCCGCGGCGAGGCGCTGCCGAGCATCGCTTCGGTTTCGCGGCTCGCGCTGACGTCGCGGCGACGCGGAAGCGAGCTCGCGCACACGATCGACGCGGAAGACGGTCGCGTCTCGTCGCCTCGCCCTGCGTCGCATCCCGACGGCACGACCGTCGCGGTCCACGACCTGTTCTTCAACGTGCCGGCGCGCCGCAAGTTCCTGCGTGC
>DATLNY010000010.1:0-6613 GCA_035536495.1 Candidatus Saccharimonadia bacterium
CGCTGGCTCTATTCACTGCACGACAGCGACACGCTCGAGGCGTTCGCCGGCGTCGAGTACGAAAGCTGCTGCTGGGCGCTGCGCGTGCTCGGCCGCCACTACGTCCGCAACATCGAGGGCGACTCGAACAACGCGCTCTACCTCGAGCTCGAGCTCAAGGGCCTCGGCGCGATCGGGCGCAAGTCGGAAGACTTCCTGCGCCGCGCGATCTACGGCTACCGATAGCATGCCGTACACGCAGATCGCCCTCTGCATCGTCGGCGTCGCCCTGTTCTTCAATGCCGGAAAGCTCGAGGCGCGGTCCGGGGCGGCCGACCATTCGATCCTGTGGGGCGCGCTGTCGTTGCTCGTGTCGGTGGCCGCACTCGCCTTCGGTGGAGGCTGGCCCGCGTGGCTGAGCGCGCAGGTCGGCTTGTTCCTGGGCATTGCGATCGTCCGCGCCGCACTCGATGCCCGCGCTCGCTGACCGCTTTCCGCCTGCATCATTGTCGTCCAACGTGGGAGAAGACCAGCCCGGCGCGCCGCGCGCAGCAGGCCGCTAACGCCGGTAGTGATATCCTCCGCGGCCCCAGAACAGCCCCAAATCCCGACCATGATCAAGGCCTTCGCCGCGCTCCTCTTCGCGGCCGCATCGTGTTTGACCGCGTTTTCCGCCCACGCCCAGGCGCTCGACAACCAGGCGCTCGACAAGGTCGTCGCCGTCGTCGAGGAGGAAGTGATCCTGCAGAGCGAGCTCGATCGCGCGGTCGCGGCGATCCTGCAGCAATTCGCGGACCGTTCGGCCGAGCTGCCGGCGCGCGACGTGCTCGAGCGCCAGATGCTCGAGCGCATGATCCAGCAGAAGCTGCAGGTGCAGCGCGCCGAGTCGACCGGCATCCGTGTCTCGGATGCGGAGCTCGACCAGGCCGTGCAGCGGCTTTCGCAGCAGAACGGCGCGACGCTCGACCAGATGCGCGCGTCGCTCGAGCGCGACGGCTATTCGTGGGAGGAATTCCGCAAGACGATGAAGGACGAGCTCGTCACGCAGCGCCTGCGCCAGCGCTTCGTCCAGTCGCGCATCAACGTCACCGACACCGAGATCGACATCCTGCTCGCGAGCGAGAGCTTGAAGCGTGGCGAGGTGCGGATCTCGCACATCCTCGTCGGCGTGCCGGACGGCGCGAACGCCGCGCAGATCCAGGCCGCACGCGAGAAGATCGACGGCATCCGGCGCGAGATCGACGGCGGCCTCGACTTCGCGGCCGCCGCGATCCGCTACTCCGACGGGCAGCAGGCGCTCGAGGGCGGCGACCTCGGATGGCGGCGTTACGACGAAGTGCCCTCGATCTTCGCCGACCTCGTCGCCGGCATGGAGCCGGGCCAGGTCTCGCAACCGCTGCGCGGTCCGTCCGGCTTCCACATGCTGAAGCTCGTCGAGAAGCGCGAGCAGACGTCCGAGATCGTGCAGCAGTACCACGCGCGGCACATCATGGTGCGCACGTCCGAGCTCGTGCCGAGCGACGAAGCGCTCGCGTCGATCCGCAACATCCGCGAGCGCATCGTCGCGGGCGAGGACTTCGCCGCGCTCGCGAAGGAGTTCTCGGAGGACAAGACGTCCTCGAACCAGGGCGGCGACATGGGCTGGTTCCAGCTCGGCGACTACGGCTCGCGCGTCTCGCAGGTGATCGAGGGACTGACCGACGGCCAGCTGTCCGAGCCGTTCCAGACCGAGGCGGGCTGGCACGTCATGGAGCGCCTCGGCACGCGCGACCTCGACCGCACGAAGGACGCCGTGCGCGAGCAGGCGGCGGAGCTGATCCGCAACCGCAAGGCCGAGGAGGAGTACGACGCGTACCTGCGCCAGCTCCGCGCCGAGGCGTACATCGAGAACCGCCTGACCGGCAAGGCGACCGAGATGAACGAGTTCAGCGAGAAGAATGCCCCGACCGAAAAGGACGCACGGCCGAAGTCCGACGAGCCGCGCGGCGTCGACGAGAAGGAAGTCGACCCGACGCGCCAGTGATAGCCCCGGCACTCGCCGCGTGAGCGCCCTGGTCCCGCGCATCGCGATCACCACGGGCGAGCCCGCCGGCATCGGCCCCGAGCTCGTTGCGAAGCTCGCGCAACGCGGCTACGACGCCGAGCTCGTCGCGCTCGGTGACGCGCGCCTGCTCGATCGCGCGGCGCGCCAGCTCGGCCTGCCGCTGCGCCTGGCGCAATTCTCGATGCACACGGCGACGCCCCACACGCCCGGCTCGCTGTGTTGCGTCGACGTGCCGCTGCTCGCGCCGGTGACGCCGGGACGGCTCGACTCGCGCAACGGCGGCTACGTCGTCGACATGCTCGCGCGTGCGAGCGACGGCGCGCTCGACGGAACGTACGACGCGATCGTCACGGCGCCGGTGCACAAGGGCGTCGTCAACGACGCCGGCATCGCGTTCACGGGGCACACCGAGTTCTTCGCGAATCGCGCCGGCGCCGAGGCCGCGATGATGCTCGCGGCGCCGCAGCTGCGCGTCGTGCTCGCGACGACGCACCTGCCACTCGCCGACGTGCCGGCCGCGATCACGCGCGAGAAGCTGATGCGCACGATCCGCGTCGCGATCGTCGAGCTGCGCGAGCGCTTCGGCATCGCGCAACCGCGCATCGCGGTGCTCGGCCTCAATCCGCACGCGGGCGAAGGCGGGCACCTCGGCCGCGAGGAGATCGACACGATCGCGCCGGTCTGCGACCTGCTCCGCGCAGAAGGCCATCTCGTCGAAGGGCCGCTGTCGGCCGACACCGCATTCGTCGCGCAACGCCTCGCGCGTACCGACGCGTTCGTCGCGATGTACCACGACCAGGGGCTGCCGGTGCTGAAGGCGCTCGGCTTCGGCGATGCGGTCAACGTGACGCTCGGCCTGCCGTACGTGCGGACATCGGTCGACCACGGCGTCGCGCTCGACGTCGCGGGCTCGGGCCGCGGCGACGCCTCGAGCCTGCTCGCCGCGACGATGCTCGCGATCGAGCTTGCGAGGTCGCGCCGTGCGGTGCGCCTCGCGTCCGCGCCCCGATGAGGGAGGGTCCGCGCGAGCCGGGCGCCCCGGCGCACGTCCCGCGCAAGCGCTTCGGGCAGCATTTCCTGCACGAAGTCGGCTTCATCGACAGGATCGTGCGCGCAGTCGACCCGAAGCCCGGCGAGCTGCTCGTCGAGGTCGGCCCCGGCGAGGGCGCGCTGACATTTCCGCTGCTCGCGAGCATCGAGCAGCTCACCGTCGTCGAGCTCGACCGCGACCTCATCCCGCTGCTGCGCGAACGCGCACCGGCCGAGGTGCTTCGCATCGTCGAGGCGGACGTGCTGAAGGTCGACTTCCGCGCACTGCGCGACGCGCTCGCGCACGACGCGGGGCTCGCGCCGGGGACTCCGTTGCGCATCGTCGGCAACCTGCCGTACAACATCTCGACGCCGATCCTGTTCCACCTGCTCGGGCAGGCCGACGCGATCCGCGACATGCATTTCATGCTGCAGCGCGAAGTCGTCGAGCGCATGGGCGCGCCGCACGGCAGCAAGGTGTACGGACGGCTGTCGGTCATGCTGCAGGCGCGTTGCCGGGTCGAGCCGCTGTTCCGCGTGCCGGCCGGCGCATTCCGTCCGCCGCCGAAGGTCGAGTCCGCGGTCGTTCGGCTGACGCCGCGCGCCGGCGGCGATATCGGCATCGACGACGACGCGATCTTCGAGCGCGTCGTCCGGGACGCGTTCTCGAAGCGCCGCAAGACGCTGCGCAATGCGCTTGCCGACATCGCTACCGCGGCGCGGATCGAAGCGGGGGGCGTCGATCCCGGCGCGCGCGCGGAGGAGATTCCGGTCGCGCAGTTCGTCGCGCTGGCCAATTCGCTCGCCACCGACGCAGCGGCCTGACCGACCAATGTGAATGCATCCCGCAGCGCCGCTTGCTCCGCGCGCCCTGCTTGCCGAGAATCGACCCATGGCGAAGCGCAGCAGGCAGCCGCACGACATCAAGGTCAGCGTCGAGACGCGCTTCCTCGATGACCAGTCGGCGCCGCGCGAGAACCGCTTCGTGTTCGCGTATACCGTCACGATCAGCAACCGCGGCGGCGTCGCGGCGCGGCTCCTGTCGCGACACTGGGTCATCACCGACGCGAACGGCAAGGTGCAGGAGGTCCGTGGCGAAGGCGTCGTCGGCGAGCAGCCGTGGATGCGGCCCGGCGACGATTTCCAGTACACCTCGGGTGCCGTGCTCGAGACCGCGGTCGGAACGATGACGGGCACCTACGAGATGCTCTCCGACGACGGGACCCGCTTCGACGCGGCGATCCCCGCCTTCACGCTGTCGGTCCCGAGGACGCTGCATTGAGCGTGGCGCGGCGCTGATGGCGACCTGGGCGATCGGCGACGTTCAGGGATGCTTCGACGCGCTGCAGCGACTCCTCGACAAGCTGAAGTTCGATCCCGCCCGCGACCGGCTGTGGTTCTGCGGCGACCTCGTCAACCGTGGCGGCCAGTCGCTCGAGACGCTGCGGCTCGTGCGCTCGTTCGATGCGGCCTCGATCGTCGTGCTCGGCAACCACGACCTGAGCCTCTGCGCGATCGCGACTCGCAAGCCCGACGAGCAGCGCAGGACCAACGCCGACCTGCAGCGCGTGCTGTTCGCCGACGACGGCCCCGAGCTGATCGACTGGCTGCGGCGGCGCCCGATGTTCCACCACGACGCGTCGCTCGGGCATGCGATCGTGCACGCGGGCCTCGCGCCGCGCTGGACGATCGCGGTTGCGGCGCGGCGCGCGCGCGAGGTCGAGAAGAAGCTGCGCGGGCCGAACCATCGCAAGCTGCTGCGGCAGATGTACGGCAACAAGCCCGCGGCGTGGTCGCCCAAGCTCAGCGGCATCGACCGGCTGCGCGCGATCATCAACGTCATGACGCGACTTAGGTACTGCGACGCGCGCGGGCGCATCGCGTTCGACGAGAAGGGCGCGCCCGGCACGCAGCCCGCCGGGCTCTATCCGTGGTTCGAGGTACCGGGCCAGGCCTCGCGCGACCTGCCGGTCATCTGCGGGCACTGGTCGACGCTCGGCCTCGTGCTCGGGCTCGGCGTGCGCGCGCTCGACACCGGCGCGGTCTGGGGCGGCAAGCTGACCGCGCTCGAGCTCGGGCCCGAGCTTCGCATCGTGCAGGTCCCGGGGCTATCGGGTGGCGCGCGCGGCGGCGATTGATCCCAGGTCGTCGCGATCGGGCTGTCGGGGCTGAGGCCCCTCCTACAGGGACCCCGACCGCCGTTGCGACGCACTCCGGGATCACTGTAGGAGGGGTCTCAGCCCCGACGCGCTTCGCCCGGCAAACCTATCGCACGCACGAGCTCGACGAAGTCGAACGCATGCGCGTGCCTCGCATCGGCCGGATGGTGCTCGCGCGACACCTCGCGCCAGTCGCGCGCGTCGTACGGCGGGAAGAACGTGTCGGCCCCGACGTCCGCGTCGACCAGCGTGAAATCGAGCCGTGTCGCCCGCGGCAGCGCCAGCGCATAGACCTCGCCGCCGCCGATCACGACGAGGTCGCCGCCGCCCGCGGCGATCGCGGCGTCCAGCGACGCGACGGCCTCCATCCCGTTGCACGGCGCCGCGCCCGAACGCGTCAGCACGAGGTTGCGCCGCTGCGGCAGCGCACGACCGATCGACTGCGCGGTCCTGCGCCCCATCAGGATCGTGCGTCCGAGCGTGACGCGCTTGAATCGCACGAGGTCGTCCGGCAGGTGCCACGGCAGGCCGCCGCGCAACCCGATGCCGCGCCGCCGATCCATCGCGGCGAGCAGCACGAGCTCGTTCGTCATACCGCGACGGCGGCGCGGATCGGCGCGTGCGAGGTGTAGCCCTCGATCCCGATGTCGTGGTGGGTGAAATCGAAGATCGACGTCACGGCCGGGTTCAGCACGAGCCGCGGCAACGGCAGCGGCATGCGCGAGAGCTGCTCGTGCGCCTGCTCGAAGTGGTTCGAATAAAGATGCGCGTCGCCCAGCGTGTGGACGAAGTCGCCCGGCTCGTAACCCGTCACCTGCGCGACCATCTGCGTCAGCAGCGCGTACGACGCGATGTTGAACGGTACCCCGAGGAAGATGTCGCCGGAGCGCTGGTAGAGCTGGCACGACAGTCGCCCGCCGGCGACATAGAACTGGAACAGCGCATGGCACGGCTGCAGCGCCATGCGCGGCAGGTCCGCGACGTTCCATGCGCTGACGACGAGGCGGCGTGAATCGGGATTGCGCCGGATCTCGTCGATCACCCACGCGATCTGGTCGACCGTGCGGCCGTCGGGACACGCCCACGAGCGCCACTGCTTGCCGTACACCGGCCCGAGCTCGCCGTCCGCGTCGGCCCATTCGTCCCAGATCGAGACCTTGTTCGCGCGCAGGTACGCGACGTTCGTCTCGCCGCGCAGGAACCACAGCAGCTCGTGCACGATCGAGCGTACGTGCAGCTTCTTCGTCGTCACCATCGGGAAGCCGCGCGACAGGTCGTAGCGCATCTGGTAGCCGAACACGCTTTTCGTGCCGGTGCCGGTGCGGTCGGACTTGTCGACGCCGTGGTCGAGCACGTGGCGCAGCAGGTCGAGGTAGGCGCGCATCGGATCAGGCCCTCGCCG
>DATLNY010000011.1:0-10419 GCA_035536495.1 Candidatus Saccharimonadia bacterium
CGGGCGCCGCCGTGCTGCTGATGTGCGGGATGATCCTCTACGACACCAGCCGCATGATCCACGACGGCGCCTCGAACTGCGTCACGATCACGGTTTCGCTGTTCGCGAACATCACGGTGCTGTTCTCGCACCTGCTGCGGATCTTCGCGTTCCTCGGCGGCGACGACTGACCCCCCGCCACTTCACGAGCTTTTCCGCACAGGGATGTGCGGCGGACTGCGGAGCAGTCGTGAGCGCGGGCAAAACCACGTTTTGCCCGCGCGTGTCGGTCGCGAGGGCAGGATGCCCTCGTCGACCGACCAAAAAAAACGGGCGGCCCGCAGGCCGCCCGTTCGATCACGCTGGAGCCACGATTACTTCGCGGCGTCCTTGAGCTTCTTGAGCGGACGCGCGCGCACGCGCACGCTCGCCGGCTTCGCCTCGAACCAGCGCATCTCGCCGGTGAACGGATCCTTGCCCTGGCGGCGGGGCTTCGCAGCGACCGGCGTCGAGGTGATCTTGATGGTGCCGGGCAGCGTGAACACGCCGGAGCCCTTCTTGTGCATCGAGCCGTAGATCGCGCCTTCGAGCGACGCGAGCACGGACTTCACCGAACGGCCGTCGACGCCCGTCTCGTCGGAGATGTGGCGCGCGAGCGAGGACTTCGTGAACTTGTCGCCGATCGGCTTGATGCGCGGCGCCTCGCCGGCCGACTTCTTGGCGGTGCTTTTCTTTGCTGCTTTCTTGGCCTTGGCCATCGGGGTGAAACCTCTCTGGTTTGGGTTGGTTGTGTCGTGTCCGGCCATGTCCCGAACGGGAGTCGGCCCCCACGACGCCAATCCTAATCGCAAAAAGGCCGGAATCCGCGGGTATTGCGACGATTTTTTTTCGGGGGCGCCCATCGGCGACTGCGGTGTCCCGCGGATGCGAACCCGCGCGCGCGTGCGCGCGGCGCGAGGAAGTCGTGCGATGCGAATGAAGCGGCTCGGAATTCCGCGCCCGGTGCGGTGCATGAAGACGACGGCCGGTTGCCGACGAGCCGATGCCTTGCCGGGCCCACGCGCCGCCCCGAGATGCCTCCGGGTTGAATGCCGCGTCAGGACAACCCCATGTAGTCCTTCTTCCCGATCTCGACGCCGTTGTGGCGCAGCAGCGCATACGCGGCCATGACGTGGAAGAAGAACTGCGGCAGGCCGTACGCGATGAGGTACTCCTGACCGCGGAAGCGCTTCTCCTTTGGCGTGCCGGCCCGCAGCACGATTTCGAGGGCCTCGCCGCCCTCGAATGCCGCGGCGGGGATGCCGTCGATGAACGCCTCGGTCTGCGCGATGAGCTGCTGAAGCTCGGCGAACGTGCGGTGATTGTCCGGAATGCTCATGACGTCGACGCCGGCAAGGCGCGCGGGGATCCCGCGCGCGAAGTCGCACGCGATCTCGACCTGGCGGGTCAGCGGGAACATGTCGGGGTAGAGGCGCGACTGCAGCAACGCGTCGGGCTCGATGTTGCGGTCGCTCGCGTGCTGCTCGGCCTTGCGCAGGATCGCCGCGAGGCTTCCGAGCATCTGCTTCAGGACCGGGACGGACGCGGCGTAGACGGATATCGACATGAGCGGCTACCTCGTGCGGGAGCGGCGCATCGTACGCCACCCCGCGGCGCGGCGGCCGATGCGCGGAATTGCGGCGCGGTTCGCGTTCGCGGGGGGTTTTTGGTTGCGCGTCGACTGCGGATGGCACGAGAGGTCTAGCGCACGAGGTACTCGTCGGCATCACGCTGACCGACCCGGATGGGACCGTCGAGCCAGGCCGTTACGGTGAAGAACCGTCCGAAACGGCGCTGGCGTCCGGGGCGGCCTGGGCGTCGCCTGCTTCCTCGATCTCGAGCCGCGGACCCTGCTCGGCTTCGGTGATCTTCCAGCGGCGGTCGCCCGCGATCATGCGGGCCGTTTCCTCGAGCCAGAAGCTCAGGGGTTTTCCGGTCGAAGCCGAGAGGTCGGCGGCAATCCGGTTGATGCGCTCCTGCAGCGCAACACCGTGCTCGTTCATCGCTGTCCCTGCCGACCCCGCGCGCCCCACGGTGACCACGCCCCGATGTTAGCGCCGCGCAGGCAGGAAAATGTGAAACGCGATCCTGCGCACCCGCTAGCCGGCCAGCGGCCTCGCATCCTCGTGCGCAAACGCCTCGAACGCCTGCAGCCACAGCTCGATCGTCTCGAGGTCGACGTGGTCCGACGCAAGCTCGCTGCGCCGCGCTTCGCGGCCGTTGACGTCGAGGCTCAAGCCCAGCCGCGCGTCGCTGTGCGCCGTCACCGAGAACACGATCGCGTCCTTGACGAGCTCGAGCGTCTCGCTCGCGAGCAACGGCGCCGCGACCGCGGGCTGCGCGAGCCAGCGCGTCTGCGCGCCGGTCGCCGCGCACGCCGCCTCGATGCGCGGCACCGCGCCGCGGGGCAGGTAGGTCGTGAGCAGGTAGGACGCGTGCACTGGGAAAATCCTTGCGTGGAAGCTCTCGAGTAGCGTCGAGCCCGGCGCGTGAACCTCGACCGACCACAGCGGATCGCGAAACCGCGCCGTTCATCTCGCAGCGCCGCGATACGCGCACGCGCGGCCTGCGGTCCGCAGCTCGATCACGCGGCTGCTGTCGAGCCCGCTCCGTTCATAGGACGTTGCGATGACTTCCACAGACTGTGCGGGATGGGCGAAGGAACGGGCTGGGTGCCGGACAGGAGTGAACCGATGAAACGTCATATCGCTTTGTGTATTGCCGCCGCGCTGGGCCTCGCCGTAGCCGGCGCCTGCGGCGCGTCCGAGGTGCGGACCGAATCGTCGGTGCGCGCGCTGTTGTTCGACCAGGGCTATTCCAACGTGACGAACCTCGGTCTCCGAGGCGGCGCGTGGCTCGCGGAAGCCCGCGATTCGGAAGGCCGTCCGGTGACGATCAAGGTCGACCCGGGTACCGCGCGCGTGTTCGCCACGTCGCGCAAGGTGACGATCGTCCGTACGCCGGCGCCGGTGCACACGCGTGAAGTCGTGCGCGAAGTGCCGGTCGAGCGCACGGTCGTGCGTGAAGTGCCGGTCGAGCGCACGGTCGTCCGCGAGGTCCCGGTCGAGCGCACGGTCGTCCGTGAGGTCCCGGTCGAGCGCAGGGTCGCCGTCGTTCCGCGCGGCCCGCTGACGGCAGAGGGCGCGCGCGCCGTGCTGCACGACGCGGGGTACCACAACGTGCACGACCTTTCGATGCGCAACGGCAAGTGGGTCGCCGAGGCCCGCGATGCGACGGGTGACGATCGCGAGATCCACCTCGACGCGATGACCGGCGCGATCGTGCACGTCGAAGACGACTGATCGTTCGATCCGTTCGCAGTGAAGCGAGCCGCATGCGCGAGCATGCGGCTCTTTTTTTTTGCGTTCGGCCGACCGACACCTGCCGTGCGACAGGTCCGCGGCCCGGCGCCGGCGGGCGGCGCCGGCACCCGTCGGCTCGTACGCTTGCGGTCGGCCTCGCGCGCACGATCCGCGCGCCGGGCCGACACGGGAGCACGGACATGACGATCCTTCGATTGGCGGCGCTCGCGCTACTCGCTGCGCTCGCGCTGCTCGCTGCGCTCGCGATGCTGGCCGGGTGCGCGCGCGGCTCGGCGACGAGCACGAGCGCGGACGCGGGCACCACGGCGGCCGTGTCACCGATCCACTACTTCGGCAACCTCGGCGCCTATGCGCGGCCGATCTCGTCGCGCACGAAGCGGCGCGTACCGAGCTCCTCGAGTCGTGGCGGTGAGCCGACCCGGGCGTCGTGGCATCCGGGTGACGGCAGCGCTCAGGGTCTCGCGGCGGCCCGCTTCAGCGCATCGTCGACTTCGCGCCTCAGGATCGGCACGACGCCGCCGCCACCGACGATGTTGACGATCGCCGACGGCGCCGCGCGCACGACTCCGCCCCAGCCGGCCCCGCTGGTCCCGAGCGACGCGAACGCCGCGTAGTCGACGCGCATGTCGCCGCTCGCCGTCGCGTCCGGCGTGTGCAGCGACATCGCGACGCGGCCGGTCGGCGCGTTTACCTGCACGACGTAGCGGCCGTCGCGCGCCGCGTGTGCGCAAAGTGCTGCCCAGTCGCGGATCGCGCCGCCGAACGCCTGCGTGAGGCGCGTCGCGAAGACCTCGTCGTGAGCCTCGGCACCGACGAACACGCCAGTGCCGCCGTAGCTCCACGATCGCTTGATGACGTAATGCTCGGGCGCTGCAGCGATCGCGGCGGCGAGATCGCGCGTGCGCTCGCCGCCGGGGAGATCGGACGGGCCGGGGTCGAGCCAGCGCGTCCATGGCACCGCGTCGCGCAGCGACGCGCGGGCATGCGGCGTGATCCCCGCCTCCGCGGCGGCGGCCTCGTCGGCGAGCAGCGTCGACAGGATCGCGAACGTGCCTTTCATCTCGAGGTGCGCCGATGGCGGATTCACGACGAGGCTCGCGCCGCCGTTCCAGTTCGCGAGCGCCGCTTCGACCGCAGGCGCGGGCTCGTCGTCGAGCCGGCTCGCGAACAGGTGCCGGTAGACGAGCTGCCATGCGCGCCCGCGCGCACTGAATGGGTCGGCCGACTCGACTTCGTCGGGATGCACGATCGCCGCGTCGAGCCCCGCGGCCTCGAAGCGCGCGCGCAGCCACTGAAGCTCGGTCGCCTGCGCATCACCACGTCGGCACAGCAACGCGACGGTGCGCAACGGCTGGTCGGGGTCGTGCGCGCGCAGGCTCTCCTCGAGCGCGACGCGCAGCGCATCGGCGTTGCTGCCGTTGCGCACGATGAGCGCCTCGATCGCAGCGGGCGTCATGCCGGCGCTCGCGCCGGCGTGCTCGATGTACGCGCGCGCCGCGATGTCCGAATAGCCCTGCATCGCCGGGATCGTCGTGTTGACCTCGAGCGCGGCGAGGGCGTTGCCGAGCACCGAGAAGTCGACGCGCGCCGTCGCGAGCCGGTCGAGTCCGCGCCACGTCGCCTCGACGAGCCGCCGCTCGACGGGGCGCATCGCGCCGAGCAGGCGTATCCGGTCCGGTCCCTCGAGCGCATGGCGCGCGGCGCGTGCGGTCGCCTCGACGAGCTGCGTCGCGAGCACGCGGCGGCGCTCGATCTCGCGCGTGTCGACGACGACCGGCGTCGAGCCGATCGGGATCGCACGCAGCGAACCGTCGGTGCGGGTGACCGCAAGCCCGAGCTCGAGCGCGCGTCGTGCGAGGTCCGTGCCGGACGGGCTCGGCGCGCCAGGCTCGAAAGCTTCAGTGCCCATGGCGAGATGGTGCGGGAACGACCGGACCGTTGCACGCGCCCCGGTCCGCACTACACTGCAGCCGGGCGCCAGGAATGCACGCATGCTCCCGCAGCGCTACTACCTCGGCATCGACGATTTTTCCCGGGCTCGCGGCTCGGATCCGGAGCTCAGCTTCGACGGCGGCTCGGCCGAGTCGTTCGGCGCGGCGCTGCTCTCGGCGTTGCGCGATCCGGCCCTGTTCAAGACCTGGAAGGCCAAGCAGGCCGATCCGGAAGCGATCGAAGACTCGCTCGGCATGCTCGACCCGCACGCGAAAGTACTCGCAAAGCCCGCGCGAACGGGCCACGGCGGCGACGTCGAGGTCCTGACGATGCTGCCGCACTCGATCCTCTCGCACCGGCTGCGGCTGATCGCCGGCTCGAACTGGACGCTGCGCGACGTGCGCGCGGGGTAAGCCCCTCTCCCTCCGGGAGAGCGGAATCAATACGCGAATTCGCGGAACACCGGGTCGACCGATCCACCCCACGGACCGTGGAACAGCTCGAGCTTGCGCTCGGCCGGCGTGACCCCCGCCTGCGCGAACTCGATCGGCGTTTCGAGGAACACCGACTCGTCGACGCCGCGCGCGTTGAGCCGCGCGCGCCGCTTGAGCCCGTGGGCGGAGATCGCGAGTGCCTCGAGCGCGAGCTCGCGCACGGTGCGGCCGCGAAACTTCGTCTTGAGCGCCGTGCGCGGCACGTCGTTGCGCAGCGCTTCGCGCTCCTCGAGGCTGAAGTCGCTGACGAGGGTCCACGCCGCGTCGAGCGCATCCTGGTCGTAGAGCAGCCCGACCCAGAACGCGGGCAAGGCGCACAAGCGGTTCCACGGGCCGCCGTCGGCGCCGCGCATCTCGAGGAAGCGCTTCAGCCGCACTTCCGGGAACGCCGTCGTCATGTGGTCGGCCCAGTCCTTCAGCGTCGGCAGCCGCCCCGGCAGCGCGGGCAGCTTGCCGAGCATGAAGTCGCGGAACGACTGCCCGCTCGCATCGACGTACTCGCCGTCGCGCGCGACGAAGTACATCGGTACGTCGAGCAGGTAGTCGACCCAGCGCTCGTAGCCGAAACCGTCGCGGAACACGAAGCCGAGCATGCCGGTGCGGTCGGGATCGGTGTCGCTCCACACGTGCGAGCGATACGAGAGGAATCCGTTCGGCTTTCCTTCCGTGAACGGCGAGTCGGCGAACAGCGCGGTCGCGACGGGCTGCAGCGCGAGCCCGACGCGGAATTTCTTCACCATGTCGGCTTCGTCGGCGAAGTCGAGGTTGACCTGCACGGTGCAGGTGCGCGTCATCATGTCGAGGCCGAGCGTGCCGCGCTTCGGCATGTAGTCGCGCATGATCTGGTAGCGCCCCTTCGGCATCCAGGGCATGTCCTCGCGCTTCCATTTCGGCTGGAAGCCCATGCCGAGGAAGCCGACGCCGAGCTCGTCGGCGACCTGGCGCACTTCGGCGAGGTGGCTTTCGACTTCGCAGCAGGTCTGGTGCACCGTTTCGAGCGGCGCGCCGGAGAGCTCGAGCTGGCCCGCAGGCTCGAGCGTGATCGAGCCGTCGCGCCGCGTCAGCGCGATGAGCTTGCCGTGCTCGCGTACCTCGTCCCAGCCGAAGCGCGCGAGCCCGCGCAGCATCGCCTCGATCCCGCGCGGTCCGTCGTACGGCAGCGCGCGCAGCGTGTCGAGGTTGAAGCCGAACTTCTCGTGCTCGGTGCCGATGCGCCACTGCGATTCGGGCTTGCCGCCACCCGCGATGTAGTCGACGAGCTGCGCGCGGCTCTCGACCGGCGTTTCCTGGACGGTGCTGGGTCCCGACATGCGGCGTTTCCGTGGGCTCGAGCGGGGAAGATTGGGATCGGCGCGCGCGATGCAAGCGCGAGGGCCGGCGATTCGACGTTGCGGCTACGCCGGCGCGTCGCCGTTCGCGACCTGCGTCTGTAGCGCGGGTTCACCCGCCGCGAGGTCGAGCCAGCGCAGCACGACGCCGCGTGCCTCGTCGAGCCCAGTCTTGGCGTGCGCCGAAAAAAGCTGCGCGCTCGAGCCGTCCGGCAGCGCGGCCCGCACGAGCCGCTGCGTCGCGAGCCCCTGCGAGCGCGAGAGCTTGTCGGCCTTCGTCAGCAGCACGTGGCACGGCAGCACGCGCGCGGCGCAGAACGCGATCATCGTGCGGTCGAATTCGGTCAGCGGGTGGCGCGAGTCCATCGCGAGCACGAGCCCGCGCAGCGAGATGCGCTCGCGGAAGTACTGATCGAGCACGACGCGCCAGTGCGCGCGCAGGTCCTCGGGCACCTGCGCATAGCCGTAGCCCGGCAGGTCGATGAGGCGGCGCGTCTCGTCGAGCGCGAACACGACGAGCTGCTGCGTGCGACCCGGCGTCTTCGACGTGCGCGCGAGCTTCGCGTTGCCTGTCAACGCGTTGATCGCGCTCGACTTGCCGGCGTTCGACCGGCCCGCGAACGCGACCTCGGCGCCGGCGTCTTCGGGCATCTGCCGAAGCTGGTGCGCGGCGGTCGAGAACTGTGCGAGCCCGAGCGGATTGCCGACCGCGCGCGAGCGCGCCGCGCGCGCGGTGACGTCGGCCTTGGTCGGCGCCTTCCTGCCGCGCGGCTTCGCGCGCGGTCCCGTTCGTTTCGATGCGTCGCTCACGTGGTCCGTCTGTTATAGAATTCGCGGCCTTGCGCGCGTCATCGGATCGTTCCGGCGCGTGGCAGGCCTAGTATCCCTGATGGAGCTCGTAGTCATGCGCAGCCGCTCGCTCGTGGGCCCGCTCTCGTGGTTCGCGGTCTTGTGGTTCGCGGCAGGCACCGTCGCCGCGCAGCAGGCCGCGCCGGCCCAGCCGGCTGCGGATCCGAGCACGACGCAACCGACATCGGCGCAGACCGGCGCGAGCCCGCCGCCGGGCACCGCGCCGCCCGAGCCGACCGCCCAGCCGTCGAGCGGCGATCCCGCGACGGACCCGCAGGCGCAAGCTGCAACCGCGGCCGCCACGCCCGCCGATGCGAGCGGCGCGACCGCAGCACCGGCCGCTCCCGTCGCGATGCCCGAAGCCGTCATCGTCGACTGGACGGCGACGAAGCCCGGTGATGCGAAGGCCGGCGAAGCGAAAGCGGCAGTCTGCGGCGCGTGCCACGGGCTCGACGGCAATGCCGCCGATGCGATGTATCCGAAGATCGCAGGCCAGCACGAGTGGTACACGGCGCGACAGCTCGCGCTCTACAAGTCCGGCGAGCGCCAGAATCCGATCATGCAGGGCTTCGCGGCGCCGCTGTCGCCGCAGGACATGCGCGACCTCGGCGCGTTCTTCGCGACGAAGGCCGTCGCGCCGGGTGTCGCCAACGACGCGCTCGTCGTTGCGGATGGCGATGAAACCTGGGTCGCGCACGGCGAGCGGCTCTATCGCAGCGGCAATGAAGCGAGCGGGACGCCGTCGTGCATGGCGTGCCACGGGCCGAGCGGCCGCGGCAATCCCGGCGCGAAGTATCCGGCGCTCGCGGGCCAGCACACCGATTACACCAAGGCGAAGCTGACCGAGTTCCGCGACGGCGCGGCCTGGGGCCGGGGCGCGAACGCGAGCCCGATCATGGCGCAGGTCGCGAAGACGCTGAGCGATGCCGACATCGAGGCCTTGTCGACGTACCTCGAAGGCCTGCATCCGGCGATGCCGACGTCGACCGCGGCAGCCGCCGCGACGACTGCGTCGCAGCCGACATCGCCACCCGCCCACTGACGGCGCCCGGCCGACGCACCCGCGCGACCGGACGAATCCCGCCACGGAACGCTTCCGGCGCACCGGGGTCTCACAGAGTCGGTTAAGTTAGCCGGCGCCAAGATGGCGCCCCATCCAACCCGGACGGCCAACGCCGTTCGCGCCGCGAGGTTTCCATGTTGATTCGTATCGCCGCCCTGCTCCTGACCCTGTTCGTCGTGCCGACCGCGTGCGGCCAGGCCACGATGGTCGACCGCTTCCGCGCAGGCCAGCACTACCAGCTGATCGACCCGCCGGTCCCGTCGAGCGCACCCGCCGGCAAGGTCGAGGTCGTCGAGGTGTTCAGCTACGCCTGCCCGCATTGCGCGACGTTCCAGGTCGAGATCGACAAGTGGAAGCCGAAGGCCCCCGCGGCAACGCACTTCGTGTACCTGCCGGCGGCGTGGAACTCGAACTGGGAGGCGTTCGCGCGGGCGTACCACGCCGCGGATTCGCTCGGGATCCTGACGCGCTCGCACCGCGCGCTGTTCAAGGCGATCCACACCGACCGCGCGACGATCCGCAACATCGACGACCTGTCGCAGTGGTACACGCAGTTCGGCGTCACGAAGGAACAGTTCCTCGCCGCATTCAACTCGCCCGAGACGACCGCGAAGATCGCGAAGGCGCGCGAGCTCGTACCCGCGTACAAGGTCGACGCGACGCCGACGATGATCGTCGCGGGCAAGTACCGCATCACCGGCGAGATGGCCGGCAGCGTCGCGGCGCAGTTCCAGGTCGTCGATTACCTCATCGCGAAAGAGGCTGCGGCGAAGAAGTAGCGCCTTGGCCGCACGCCGCGCGGACCCGGACGGACGAGAGCTCAAGCTGCTCTCGTTCAACATCCAGGCCGGCTCGAGCACCGAGAAGTACCGTCACTACATCACGCGCAGCGTGCAGCATCTGCTGCCGCACCCGCGCAAGGCGCGCAACCTCAACGACATCGCGAAGCTCGCGACCGAGTACGACCTCGTCGCGCTGCAGGAAGTCGATGCGGGCTCGCTGCGCACCGGCTTCACGAACCAGGTGCACTACCTCGCCGAGCGCGGAGAATTCCCGTACTGGAGCCACCAGGCGAACCGCCGGCTCGGCCGCATCGCCGAAACGAGCAACGGCCTGCTGTCGCGGATGGAGCCGTCGGCCGTCATCGACCATCGCCTCCCGGGCGCGGCGGGCCGCGGCGCGCTCGAGGTGCGGTTCGGGCGCGCGCGCGACGGACTGTGCATGATCATCGCGCACCTGTCGCTTTCGGCGCGCGCGCGCAAGGCGCAATTCGAGTACCTCGCCGAAGTCATCGAGGACCATCCACACGTCGTCATGATGGGCGACTTCAACTGCACGCTCGAAAGCGGCGAGTGCCACCCGCTGTTCGAGCACAGCACGCTCTGCGCGCCGAAGGACCCGCCGCACACGTT
>DATLNY010000012.1:0-3601 GCA_035536495.1 Candidatus Saccharimonadia bacterium
GCTGATCGACGCGGGCGCGCAGGTGCACGGCTATGCCTGCGACATCACGCGCACGCACGGCGACGGGGACGGCGAAGTCGCCGTCGCCGTCGCCATGGGTGCGCGTGCTGTCGCCGGCGTAGCCGTGCACCGGCGCGCCCGCGTCGATCAGCAGCGAGTGGTGGCGGGGCGGCCTGACGCGGCTCTGGTGCTGGTAGTGCAGCGTCGCGCCGTGCTGGTTCAGCGCGACGATGTTGCCGTACGGCAGCTCGTGCTCGTTGTGGCCCGCGGCGGCGCAATAGTCGTGGTGGATCTCGTATTCGGTCCTGCCGGCGCGGAACGCCGCCTCGGCGGCGCGGTGCGCACGCACGCCGCGCGCGGTCGCTGCGCGCATCGCCTGCTGCTCGTACGGCGTCTTGCGGCTGCGCTCGTAGTGCAGCGGGTTGACGACGCCGGCCGGATTGTTCGGCGCCCAGTCGCCGAGCGCTGCGTTCGCATCGCCGATGATCGCGCAGCGCGACGCCGGTTTCGGCAGGTGCTCGGCCGCCTGCTTCGGCTCGGTGATGACGCGCACGTCGAAGTGCTCGACCCAGTAGCCGGCGGGATCCTGCGGCGGCAGGTGCCAGTAGTCGGCCGGCTGGTGGTACACGAGCACGGGCTTCGCGCCCGGCGTGTACGCAAGCCAGCAATGCGGGTTGCGGTCGAGCGGCAGCCACGCGGCGAAATGCGGGTTCGTCGTGAACGGATACGGATTGTCGTCGAGGAAGCGGTAGAGCTCTGCCCCGGACGGCACGACGAGGTGGTCGTAGCCGCCGAGCGCGAGCGCACGGTCCGCGCGCTCGCGCACGATGCGCACGTGCTCGGGATAAAGGTCAGCGAGATGGGGGATCACGGCGCGGGGTCGTCATGCGAAGATCCTGCATTGTGCCGCATGCGCCCGCGCCCGGCACGCCGGCGGAGCACGGATGCGCCTTGCGATCGTGACCTCGCGCGACTACGCGCGCTACCACGAGGACGACCTCGGGCTCGTCGACGCGCTCGCGGCGCTCGGCGTCGAGTGCACGCCGGGCGTCTGGGACGACCCTGACTTCGCGTGGACCGCGCACGACGCGTTGCTCGTGCGCACGCCGTGGGACTACTACCTGCGCTGGTCCGAGTTCTCGGCGTTCCTCGACCGGATCGAGCGGCTCGGCGTCCGCGTCGTCAATCCGGTTGCGACGCTGCGCTGGAACGCCGACAAGCGCTACCTGCTCGAGCTCGCCGCGCTCGGCCTCCCGGTTGTATCGACGCTGCTCGTCGAGCGTGGAGACGAGCCCGGGCTCGAAGCCGCGGTGGCAGCGCATCGCGGTGGCGAAGTCGTCGTGAAGCCGGTCGTGTCGGGCGGCGCATGGCGAACGTGGCGATTCGCGGCGACCGACTTCGCGGCACGCGTCGACGCGATGCGCCCGGCGCTCCTCGCCGGCGCGATGCTCGTGCAGCCGTACCTGCCCGAGATCGAGGAGGCCGGCGAGTGGTCGCTGCTGTTCTTCGGCGCGCGCTACAGCCATGCGGTGCTGAAGCGGCCGCGCCGCGGCGACTTCCGCGTCCAGGAAAAGCACGGCGGTACGCATGCGCGCGACGAGCCCGACGCGGCGACGCGCGCCGCGGCGCAGCGCGTCGTCGACGCGCTGCCGCTCGCGGGGCACGCGGGGTGCCTGTATGCGCGCGTCGACGGCGTCGTGCGCGGCGGCCGCTTCGAGCTCATGGAGCTCGAGGTGCTCGAGCCGCAGCTGTTCCTCGCCGGCCGGCCGGCGGCCGCCCGGCGATTCGCCGACGTGCTCGTGTCGGCGTTGCGCACGATCTGAAGAATCCGGATTCGTCCGCCAGCTCGGCCGGGTGCAGCCCGCGCGCCACGCGCCGATCAGTGATGCTCTTCGCGTTCGATCCACTCGGCGATGCGCCGGTGGTCGTCCCGCGACATGTCGATGATGCGGAATCCCGCCCAGTACTGGCCCGCGCCGCCGGACTGTTCGGTCCACTGCTCGTGCATGCCGATCTCGATCGGGTAGGCCGAGCCCTTGCCGTCGGGCAGCTTGAACGCGAACTGGTACAGCGCGTCGGCGCGCATCGGCGCATACGCGATCATCATCATGCCGTCGATCGAGAGATTGCCGATGCGCCCGACCGACGCGCCGGTCATCGCGTTCGTGACCTCGATCGCGCGAGCGGCCGACTTGCGCTTGTTGCGGCGGTGCTCGTTCATGCGGATTTCGGCTGGGCGTCGCCGCCTGCGAACTGCTTCAGCGTCGAGACGATCGCGTTCCACGCGCGGTCGATCATCGAATCCTTCGGCGCCTCGACGACGCTGACGCGGCGTTTCATGATGTCGCGCGCGAGCTGCTCGAGCGTCTTCTCGTCGGCACGCAGGCCGCGCTGGTTCACGAACAGGCAGCGGCCGGTCAGCGGGCTGAACCAGGACAGCTTGCGCCGCACCTTGTCACCCTGCTGGTTGGCCTCGAACTCGAACCAGGTGCCGAACGGCACCGACTTCAGCCGCTCGAGCAGGCGCTGCTCTTCGGCGTCGAGCGGCGGATGGATCTTCGCGCGCGCGTCGCGCTTGCCGGTCTCGATCGCCGTGTCGACGCCGAGCCGCGCGCGCGCCTTGAGCTTCATCGCGAGCTCGGTCGCGCTCGCCGCTTCCTCGTTCGCGACCGACATGCCGGTGCTGCCACCGAAGAAGCGGCCGACGACGCTGCGCACGTCGTCGACGTGGTAGCCGACGTGCGAAAGGCCGGCCTCGATCTCGTGCTGCAGCGCGTTAGCCTCGCTCGCGCTCGGCTGCGTGCGCCCGGCGCCCTGCAGCGTCGCATCGATCAGCCGCTCGGCGACCTGCACGCGGCGGCGATAGATGTCGCTGTCCTCGCCCTGGCGCAACAGCGTCAGCGCGAGCACGTCGGTCCATGCCTGCTCGAGCAGCGTTCTGACGAGCGCCGGCGGACGCCGATCGCCGATCGTCGTGCGAATCGCCTGCGCGGCCGTCGTGCGCGCGACGTCGAGCTTCTCGCGCCCGCGCGCGGCGTCGACGTGGCGGCGCTCGGCGAGGTCGGACTTCCGCGCCATCGTGCCGAGGTGCTTCGAGAAGTCGCCCGCGAGCTCGTCGAAGACGCCGATGTCGTCGCTGTATTCGTGCGAAACGCGGTCGACGACGAGGCGCATCTTCTCGAGCAGCGCCTTGTCGTCGGCTTCGTCGTCGAGCCAGTAGACGCCGGCCTCGGCGACCATGTTGAGCAGCTGCCGCGCCGGATGCGAGCGGCGCGTGAAGAACGTGCGGTCGCGCAGCGCGACGCGCAGCAGCGGCACCTGCATCCGCGTCAGCAGCTCCTGCACCGCGAGCGTCGGCTTGTGGTCGCGCGCGAGGTGCTCGAACAGCATCCCGACGAGCTCCATCGTGTCGCTGTCGGGCTGCGCGAGCCGCGGCTGCTTGCCCGGCGGCGTCACCTGGCGCAGCTGGTTCAGCACGTCCTGGCGCAGGTGGCCGATGCTGCGCTGCACGAGCTTGCCGCCCATCATGATCGGCGGGGACGGCTTGGTCTGCAGGTTCGCGAGCACGCTCTGCAGGTCTTCCGGCCGTGGCGAGTGCGTG
>DATLNY010000013.1:0-2727 GCA_035536495.1 Candidatus Saccharimonadia bacterium
ATGCGCGAACGCCTTGCACGATGGGCAGCACATCGCATCGGACCGGCGTCAGCGGCGACGGGGTAGGGAGCGGCGATGAACGTGCTGGTGACGGGCGGGACGGGTTTTCTCGGGCTCGCGCTCTGCCGCGCGCTGCGGGCCCGCGGCGACACCGTCGCGAGCATCGCGCGGACGCGCAGCCCGGAGCTCGACACACTCGGCGTCGAGCAGTTCGAGGGCGATGTCGCTGACCTCGATGCCGTGTTGCGCGCGAGCCGTGGCCGCGACGCGATCGTCCATACGGCCGCGAAGGCGGGCGCGTGGGGCCGGCTCGAGGACTATTACTCGGCGAACGTGCGCGGCACCGACAACGTCCTCGCGGCGTGCGAGATGATCGGCGTGACGCGACTGGTCCATACCTCGACGCCGAGCGTCGTGCACGCGGGCGGTGACCTCGAGGGCGTCGACGAGACGACGCCCTACGCGACGCATTTCCTCGCGCACTACCCCGCGACGAAGAAGATCGCCGAGCAACGCGTGCTCGCCGCGAGCTCGCCGACGCTCGCGACGGTTGCGCTGCGGCCGCACCTGATCTGGGGGCCGGGCGACAACCACCTGCTGCCGCGTCTCGCGGAGCGCGCGCGCAGCGGCCGGCTGCGCTTCATCGGCGAACCGGGCAAGCGCATCGACGTCACCTACATCGACAACGCCGTGCAGGCGCACCTCGACGCGCTCGACAGACTCTCCCCCGGCGCCGCCTGTTCCGGACGCGCGTACTTCATCAGCGACGGCGAGCCGGTCTCGACCGAGGGCATCGTCAACTCGCTGCTGCGCGCGGTCGGCGTCGCACCGGAATCGCGGCGGCTGCCGCGCCGGTTCGCGTACGCCGTGGGCCTCGTGCTCGAGAGGGTCTACGCGTTGCTCGGGATCGAGGCCGAGCCGCCGCTGACGCGCTTCGTCGTCGAGCAGCTCTCGACTTCGCACTGGTTCGACCTCGCGGCCGCACGCCGCGACCTCGGCTATGTGCCGCGCGTGACGACCAACGAAGGCCTTGCCCGCCTCGGCGAGCAGCACATGCGCGCTCGCATCGGCAAGTGAAACGAGCTCTCCCTTCTCCCTTCGGGAGAAGGTGTCGCGCAGCGACGGATGAGGGTTCGGGACGAAGCGTCGCGCTCCGAGCGAACCCTCATCCGCCCTTCGGGCACCTTCTCCCGGAGGGAGAAGGGAAAAAAGCGGGCGGCTGAGATTCGACGCTGATCAGGCCCCCGGGTTCACGCCGCGCTTTGCCTACAATGGGGCATGGTCACGCCGAATCCGCTACTCGACATCGCCGGCCGGGCGCTCGGCGCCGCGCTCGATCGCGTTGTCGCCCTCGATCCGCAGGGCGCCGATCGCGTGCGCGAGCTCGAGGGCCGCGCGCTCGACGTGACCTGGGCCGGGCCGGAATTCTCCGCCCGCATCGAGGTGCGCGACGGCCACATCGTGTTCGGGCCCGGCGCGTCGAGGCTCGACGGCGGCAAGCCCGCGGACCTCGGCGTGCGCGCGACGCTCGCGGGCGCGCTCAACATGCTGTTGCGCGAGCGGGGCGAGCGCGGCCTCCCCGGGCTCGACGCGGCCGCGACGAAGGTGCAGATCAGCGGCGACGCCGAGCTCGCGCGGACCCTGTCGCGCGTGGTCGAGCGCTTCGAGCCCGATGTCGAGCGCGCGTTCGCAGGCGTGCTCGGCGAGGTCGCCGGCGTGCAGCTTGCGCGCGCGCTCAAGCGCGGGCTCGACTGGGCGCGCGAGAGCGTGTCGTCGCTGGCGCAGGATGCGGGCGCGTTCGTGCGCGACGAATCGCGCGATGCGGTCGCGCGCACCGAGATCGACGATTTCCTCGCCGACGTCGATCGACTGCGCGACGACGCCGAACGCGTCGCCGCGCGCGTCGCGCGCGTGCAGCGCGGCGCCGCGCCCGCGCCGGCCCGCCGCGCGGCGAAGCCATCGGACGGGACGAAGCGCTGATGCGCAGCTTCTTCCGCCTGCTGCGCATCGCGCAGGTGCTGCTGCGCTACCGGCTCGACGAGCTCGTCGACGCGACGCACCTGTTCCGGCCGCTGCGCTCCGTGCGCGGCCTCGTCGCACCGACGCCGCCCGCGATCGCCGAGCTGCCGCGCGGGGTGCGGCTGATGCGCGCGCTCGAGGAGCTCGGCCCGATCTTCGTCAAGATCGGACAGCTCTTGTCGACGCGGCGCGACCTGATCCCGTCCGACGTCGCCGACCAGCTCGCGCTGCTGCGCGACCGCGTCGCGCCGTTCGACGGCAACGCGGCCCAGGTGCTGGTGGAGCGCGCGCTCGGCGAGCCGATCTCGAAGCTGTATCGCCGCTTCGACTGCGACCCGCTCGCATCGGCGTCGATCGCGCAGGTGCACGCGGCCGAGCTCGCGGACGGGCGCGAGGTCGTCGTGAAGGTGCTGCGCCCGGGCATCGGCGAGCGCATCGCGCAGGACGTCGCGCTGCTGCGCGCGTTCGCGCGGCTCGCACAACGGCACCTGCCCGACGCGGAACGGATCCAGCCGCTCGAGGTCGTCGCCGAGATCGAGACGACGTTGCGCAACGAGCTCGACCTGCAGCGCGAAGGGGCGAACGCGAGCCTGCTGCGGCGCAACTTCGCGGATTCGCCCGACCTCTACGTGCCGGAGATCGTCTGGTCGCACTCGCGCGAGTCGGTGCTGACGATGGAGCGCGTGCGCGGCATCCCGTCCGACGACG
>DATLNY010000014.1:0-11588 GCA_035536495.1 Candidatus Saccharimonadia bacterium
GTACTGTTCCTCATCATCGATGGCGCGCATGCGATCCGCGAGCGCATCGGCCTCTCGGCGTTCGACACCCTGATCGCGCAGGCCGGCACGCTGCTCGCGTCCTCGCGCGGCACGACGGATCTCGCGACGCGCTACGGCGACACGAGCTACCTCGTGCTCTGCCCCGGGCGCGCGGAGAGCGAGCTCGTGCGCTTCGGCGAGGACCTGCGCGGGATCTTCGCCTCACGCGTCTTCGAGATCGGCGACAAGTCGCTCTCGCTCGCGATCGCGGTCGGCATCGCGCCGTTCGCGCTCGGCTGGCCGGACGCGTCGAGCATCGTCAACGCAGCCGAGCGCGCCTGCGCGCAGGCGCGCGGCGAGCGCGAGCACAAGGTGCGCGTCTACGAGCCGAGCCTCGCGATCTACGCGAACGACCCGCGCGAAACCCTGCTGCGCGAGATCCGCCACGCGCTGCACCATGACGGCTTCCACCTGTTGTTCCAGCCGGTCGTGTCGCTCAAGGGCGAAAGCGAGGAGAAGTTCCAGGTCCTGTTGCGGCTGCGTTCGCCCGACGGGCGCGAACACGCGGCCGCCGAGATCCTGCCGCTGGTCGCCGGCGCGCGCCTCTCGGACGAAGTCGACCGCTGGGTGCTTTCGCGCTGCATCGCGACGCTGTCGGAGCGCGACCGGCTCGACCGGCCGGTGCGCCTGTTCGTCAACCAGTCGATCGAGGCGGTGCTCGACCCCTCGCGCGCGCGGTGGATCGCGGAGCAGCTCGCGGCGCGCCACACCGAGGGCGAGCGCCTCGTGCTCGAGTTCCGCTTCGGCGACGTGCGCGCGCACCTCAAGCCGAGCGCTGCGTTCTTCGAGTCGGTGCGCGAGCTCGGGGTACGGATCTCGCTTTCGGCGTTCGACAGCGACGCGGCGTCGATTCAGGCGCTGTCGTACCTCAAGATCGACTACGTCAAGCCCGCCGCACGCTACCTCGTGTCGTCGGAGCTCGCCGCGCTGAAGCAACTGATCGAATTCGCGAAGTCGCAGGGCCTGCTCGTGCTCGCGCCGCAGATCGAGGACGCCCGTACCGCCGCCGCGCTGTGGAACACCGGGATCGACTACGTGCAGGGCAACTTCGTGCAGCAGGCGTCGACCGGGCTCGATTTCGACTTCCGCGCGTCTGCGGGATGAGGGCCGGATCGCGCCACCGTCGCGGGACGCGCGCGGAGCAACGCCGATGAGTGCGCGCTCCCGCGTCCCGTTCGTCGCGGCGTTGCTCGCGATCGCCCTGCTCGTGCTCGTCGATTTCGCGTGGCCGCAGCTCGCGCCCTGGCCGTCGTACGGCATCGCGCTCGTCGCACTGCTGCTCGCGGCGTGGGGTGCGCTGCGGCGCGAGGATCCGGCGCCCGAGCCGCAGCCTGTCGTCGCGGAGCCGCTGCCGGTCGAAGTGCCCGTGCCGCGCCCGAGCGACAGCCGTATCGTCGAGCTGGAGCGCGAGCTGACCCGCCACCAGGCGCTCGAGCGCGAGCTCGTCGCGGCGAAGCAGGACGCCGAAGCCGCGATGCTCGCGAAGGGCGAGTTCCTCGCGACGATGAGCCACGAGATCCGCACCCCGCTCAACGGCATCATCCCGCTGCTCGACATCGTGCTGTCGGGCGAGCTCGAGAAGCAGCAGCGCGAGTACGTCGTGACGGCGTACCAGTCCGCGCGCCAGCTGCTCGGAATCGTCGACGACATCCTCGACTACTCGAAGATCGAGGCGCAGAAGCTCGAGCTCGAGACCGTCGGGCTCAACCTCAAGGAGCTCGTCGAGTCGGTCACGCGGCTCCTCACGCGCAATGCCGAATCGAAGGGCCTCAGGCTCGTGGTCGAGATCGACTCGTCGCTGCGCCTCGCCGCGCGCGGCGACCCGACGCGCCTGCGCCAGGTGCTGACGAACCTCGTCAGCAACGCGATCAAGTTCACCGACCGCGGCGCGATCCAGATCCAGCTCAAGAAGCGCGCCGAGATGCGCGCGCAGACCGAAGTGCTGTTCAGCGTGACCGACAGCGGCATCGGCATCTCGCCCGAGCAGCAGGAGGGGCTGTTCAAGCCGTTCTCGCAGGCCGATGCGTCGACCACGCGCACGTTCGGCGGCACCGGGCTCGGCCTCGTGATCTGCAAGCGCATCGTCGAGCTGATGGGGGGGCGGATCGGCGTGCAGTCGGAGCCCGGCAAGGGCTCGACGTTCTGGTTCGCCGTGCCGCTGCAGAAGGCCGTCGGCGACATCGCGCCGGCGCGCACCGAGCTGCGCGGCGGCCGCGCGCTCGTCGTCACGACCGACGCGGCGCTCTCGAAGCGGCTCGTGCCGTTCTTCACCGCGTACGGCATGCAGACCGCGTCGACGACGATCTCGGCCGACGCGCTCGCGAAGCTGCGGACCGCGGCGGGAAGCGGCGGGCAATGGGCCTACGACTTCCTCGTGCTCGACTGGGGCGCGATGGCCAAGAGCGCGGTGTCGCTGGCGCGCAACGTGCTGCGCGATCCGGTGCTGTCGCAATTGCGGATCGTCGCGATCCAGGGCGAGGAGGACGTGCCCGCCGAGTTCCGCGATTCGCCGCGCGTCGGCGCGTTCGTGCGCCAGGTCCGCGAGGCCGAGCTGCGCGCGGGCCTCGTGCGCCTGCTCGATACCGACACGACACGGCCCGAGCAGACGCCGGTCGATGCGCTGCTGCCCGAGCTCGTCGCCGCACCGCCGGCGCCGGCTGCGCCCGCTGCGCGTGCAGTGCCCGCTGCCGTTGCGCCCCCGGGCGCGATCGTCCATGCCGCTGCGCCCGGCGCACCCACGGTGCGGGTGCTGCTGGTCGAAGACAACGCGGTCAATCGCCAGGTCGCACAACGCCTGCTGCAGCTGTCCGGGATCGCGCACGACGTCGCCGAAAACGGCAAGCTCGCACTCGACCGGCTCGAGCTCGCGCGCTACGACGCGGTGCTGATGGACTGCATGATGCCGGTGCTCGACGGCTACGCCGCAACGCGCGCGATCCGCAAGCTCGAGCAGGACGGCGCGCGTGGTGGACACGTGCCGATCATCGCGATGACCGCGAACGCGATGGCCGGTGACCGCGAGAAGTGCCTCGCGGCCGGCATGGACGATTACATGTCGAAGCCGCTCAACCGCGCGCTGCTCGAGGACACCCTGAGGAAATGGTTGCCGGCCGGCGCGGCGCCGGTTGCAGCGGGCACGCCGGCGCCGAGTGCGCCTGCGCCCGCGCCCGCGCGTGCGCAGGCGCCTGCCGGAGCGCGCGCGCCCGCTGCGTACACGCCGCCGGCGCAGGGCCAGTCGCCCGTCGATGCCGCGATCATCCAGGACCTGCTCGAGATGATGGGCGGCGAGTTCACCGAGCTCGTGCGCGTCTACCTCGAGGACACGCCGAACAGCGTCGGCGCGCTCGCGCGCGCGGCGCAAGCCGGCGACACCGAGGGTCTGATCGGGCCGGCGCATTCGCTCAAGTCGACGAGCGCGAACCTCGGCGCGCTCGGGCTGTCGGAGATGGCGCGCCGGATCGAGCACGGCGCGCGCTCGCGCCAGCTCGAGGGCGATCCGGCGATGCTCGTGGCGACCTTGTCGGCGGAATTCCAGCGCGTCGCCGCGGAGCTGCGACGCGTCATCGCCGCCTGAGCGGCGCGGCATTCGCCGCGATCAGTCGATCTTGCTCTGCAGGTACGGTGTCTCGCCGAGCCGTTCGATCAGGCCGAGCTGCGTCTCGAGCCAGTCGATGTGCTCTTCCTCGGATTTCAGGATCGCCTCGAACAGCTCGCGGCTGACGAAGTCGCCGATCGCCTCGCAATGGCCGATCGCCGAGCGCAGGTCGGGCAACGCCATTTCCTCGAGCCTGAGGTCGCAGACGATCGCCTCGCGCGGGTTCTCGCCGATCAGGATCTTGCCGAGGTGCTGCAGGTTCGGCAGGCCTTCGAGGAACAGGATGCGCTCGATCAGCCGGTCGGCGTGCTTCATCTCGTCGATCGACTCCTTGTATTCGTGCTCGGCGAGCTCCTTGAAACCCCAGTTGCGGTACATGCGGGCGTGCAGGAAATACTGGTTGATCGCGGTCAGCTCGTTGAACAGCACCTTGTTGAGATGCTCGATGACCTTGGCGTCGCCTTTCATCGGTCCGTCCTCCGCGAGCGTGCTTCCCGCGCGGACTATAGGCCGATCGATTCGGAGACGAGGAAACGCGAATCGGTCTGATTCACGGGCCGCGCCGCGATTGCGCGGCGTCGAGCTACGGTCGCCGCGGGGCTAGGCCGCGGCAGCGACGAATCGCTGGACCTGGGCCTGGTCGATGATCTCGAGCGCGAGCGGCCGGCACGATCCGCAGCACGCACCGAGCCCCGTCGCTTGCGTGAGCTCGTCGAGCGACGTCACGCCGCGCGCGACGTGCTCGTGGATCGTGCGTTCGGTGACGGCATTGCAGATGCAGACGTACATGGACGCGCTACCTGAGGCTCGCGGCCAATTCCAATGCAAATGCGAATGATTGTCAATACGGAATAGCGAGCGCCGGCTCGAGCGCGTCGGAATCGGCCGCCCGGGCGGGCCCCCGCAGCGCGGTCGCGAGCGGTTCGAGGTGGCGCAGCGCCTTTTCGTAGACCTCGCGCTTGAACGCGACGACATGCGTCGCCGGATACCAGAAGTCGACCCAACGCCACGAGTCGAACTCAGGGGTATCGGTGCTGGCAAGGTCGAAATCGCTCTCGCGCCCCACCATGCGCAGCAGGAACCACACCTGCTTCTGGCCGAGGCATACCGGCCGCTCGCGATGCCGGACGAAGCGGCGCGGCAGCTTGTAGCGCAACCAGCCCGGCGTCGCGCCGAGCACTTCGACGTGTTCCGCGGCAAGCCCGGTTTCCTCCCGGAGCTCGCGCAGCATCGCCTCGTGCGGCGTTTCATCGCTGCGCATCCCGCCCTGCGGGAACTGCCAGCCATCGCGCGCGACGCGGCGCGCCCAGAACACGCGTCCATCGTCGTGCATCAGGATGATGCCGACGTTGGGGCGGTAGCCATCGGGATCGATCACGATCTCGGGCTCCTTCGAAAATCGACTGTCGAGGATTCTTCCACGGCGCCGTCGCAGGCGGAAGGGGCACCCGGCTCGCCTTGCGCTACGACACCGCTCGCGGGGTTTTCGGGATGTCGCATGCGGCGATTCCGCGTCATCGCTGGGCTCGCCAGCGGTGCGAGCTCGCGTCACGGACCGCAACCTGTTCGAGGCGACAACGACAACGCGCTCGACGTCCACCAGCGCGACACGAGCAACGGCTCGTCCGATTCGACCAGGACGTGATTTCCTCGGCGGCTTCGAGTAGCGCACGCGACTTGACACCGGCTGCGGGCGCCGGAAGAATCCGCGCCCCTTCGTGCGACAATCGCCACACCGCGCGCTCCGGATCACGGAGCCCGCGGGCCATGGATGGCCCGCCGCGCGAGCAAGCTCGCGCGTGAGCCGAGTCCGGGCCTTGACCGGACTCGGCGCGCGAGAACGTCGGCCATGGAATGGCCGATCTTCGAGCAATCAGACGCGGCTACGTAGCTCAGCCGGTTAGAGCGCGGCACTCATAATGCTGAGGTCGGTGGTTCGAGCCCACCCGTAGCCACCACCCCTGCGATGCGATCCTGCGGCGGCAGTTTGTCGGCGGATTTCGCCTGGCCTGTCTGCTGACATCCGAAAACCCCGTGCCCGGTTCGTGTCCGTTTCGTGCCCGGCGATCCGAGCGCGTCAGCGCGCAAACGCGGGAAGCGGCTGATCAGTCCCGCCTCGACGGCGGGCACGACTTGCGCGCAACGCGCCCGTCCCGCCGGCGCACCGTTGCGCCCCTGCCCCGAGGTGTACGATCGGCGCGTTCCGCCATTTCCGCCTGGGCCGCGGGGGGCAACCATGACGCGCGTCGACCGAGCCACCGCCGTCCTGCGCGGAAGGGCCGCATGTTCCCTGCGTGCAGCGCGCTGGATCATCGCCGCCGCTGCTGCGATCGCATCGACACCCGGGGTCTCGGCCGGATTCGCCGGCGTCGGCGAGGACCACTCCTGCGCGATCACGCTCGCGCGCACCGTCGAGTGCAGTGGCCACAACGGCTTCGGCCAGCTCGGAATCGGCACGATCGACGCCGGGCGCGCATCACCGGTCGAGGTGCGCGGCCTCACCGGCGTCGTTGCATTGGCTGCGGGCTTCTTCCACACGTGCGCGCTGACGCAGGGGGGCGGCGTGAAGTGCTGGGGTTACGACGGCAATGGAGAGCTCGGCGACGGCACCGTCGGACCGGATCGCGGCACCGTGGAGGACGTCGTCGGCCTCACGAGCGGCGTCGTCGCGATCGCGGCCGGTGAGTTCCACACCTGCGCGATCACGAGCACGGGCGGCGCGAAATGCTGGGGCACCGACGGCAACGGCCAGCTCGGCGATGGCACCAGCGGCACCGGCACCGCGACGCCGCAGGACGTCGCGACGCTTGCGAGCGGCGTCGTCGCGATCGCGGCGGGCCAGTACCACACCTGCGCCGTGACGAGCGCAGGCGGCGTGAAGTGCTGGGGCGACAACACGTACGGCCAGGTCGGCGTCACACCGTTCGGCACGGGCCAGCGACGCGCGACGCCGACCGACGTGCCAACGCTCGCCAGCGGGGTCGCGGGGATCACCGCGGGCGCCGGACACACGTGCGCGCTGACGAGTATCGGCGGCGTGAAGTGCTGGGGCTCGGACGACGACTTCGGCGAGCTCGGAGACGGCGTGATCGGACCGGATCGCGCGGCGCCCGCCGACGTGTCGGGTCTCACCAGCGGCGTCGCTGCGATCTTTTCCGGCGGCGGCCCGTCCACCTGCGCGCTGACGAACGGCGGCGGCGTGCAGTGCTGGGGCAACAACGCGTACGGCCAGCTCGGCAACGGCATCGGACCGCCGGGTGCATCGAGCCCGATCCCGGTCGGCGTGGTCGGATTGGCGAGCGGCGTCCTCGACGCGGCCGCTGGATTCTGGGACGTCTGCGCGCTGCTGCAGGGTGGCGTCGTCATGTGCTGGGGCAGGAACAACCTCGGCCAGCTTGCCGACGGCACGATCATCGGGCCACCGGCCTTGGGCCGTTCGACGCCGTCGCGCGCGCACTTCAATGTCGCGGTCGCCGGTCGCGGCACGGCGTTCCAGGTCGCGTCACGCCGCGCGACCGTGCCCGAAGCGGGCGAGCGATTCGGCGCGAACGTCGCGGTGTCGGATTCCGTGCTGGCGGTTGCGGCGCCCGGTGCGAACGGGGGCAATGGTGAAGTGCTGGTCTTCGACCGCACCGCGGCGAACGGCAGTTTCGGAATGAATGCGCGGAACGCGAAAAGCGCCACGCTCGACGACGCCGGATGGCCCATCGAGCCCAGCGCGCGCCTCGTCGCGTCGCCGGACGGCAGCGTCAGCGGATTCGGCAAGGCGGTCGCATTGAGCCGCGACGGCGCGACGCTCGTCGTCGGCGCACCGGGCACGACTGGTAGCGCGCTGCTGTACCGGCGCGCCGGCGCGAGCTGGGGCAATACGCTGCCCGCCCCGAGCGCGGTGCTCGTACCGACGCCGACCGCGGGCGTCACGCCAGGCGACTTCGGGGCCGCGGTCGCGATCGACGCGGACGGCCGCATCGTCGTCGGCGCGCCCGCAAGCACGGTCGGTGACCAGGCCGGCGCGGGCTCGGCCTACGTTTTCGCCGACAATGGCAGCGCGGTCACGCCGATCGGCTCCGCGCTGATGGCTTCCGCGCCGCAGCCTGCCGCGCGCTTCGGCGCGGCGGTCGCGATCGATGCGACCGTCGTCGCGATCGGCGCGCCGATGCACGATGGAAGCGAATCCGACTCGGGCGCGGCCTATGTCTTCGTGCCGTCAGGTCCGGCGTATGCAGCGCCGAGCGCGCTCGCGTGCGTCGGTGGCGGAATCGGCGACAAGAGCGGCTGCGGCGCCGCGATCGGTATCCGCAACGGGCTCGTCGTCGTGGGCGCGCCGGGCGCCGATGCCCCCGACGGCGGCACCGACGCGGGCCATGCCGAAGTGTTCGCGTCCGACGGCGGGACGTTCGCGCGCCGCGCGATCCTGGAACCGATGCCCGGCGCCCAGCAGGGCGCCGGCGGCGCGCTGGCGATGAACGGCGACGCGATCGTGCTCGGTGCGCCGCTGGCGGGCGACGTCACCGGGCAGGGGCGCGGCTATCTCTACGAAATTCCCGACGCACCGTGGATCGATGCGAACGTTTTGCCGGCAGGCGCGCTCGGATGCGCGTGCAACCCGACGGAGCGGTTCGCGCAGTCGGTCGCGGTGAGCGAGCGCTACATCGTCGCCGGTGCGCCGCTCGCGTCGGTGACCGACCTCGCCTCGGCGGGGCGCGTCGACGTATTCGTGTTCGATCGATTGCACGCGAACGATTTCGAATGACAACGGCCCGTCGCATAGACTCGAGCCCCCCCTAGCCACCATCCCGCGATGCGACTGCACAAGACCTTCCAGATCGAAGCGGCCCACCGGCTGCCGCACGTGCCCGCGGGGCACAAGTGCGCGCGCATGCACGGGCATTCGTTTCGAATCACGGTGCACGTCGACGGCCCGCTCGATCCGAAACTCGGATGGGTCGTCGATTTCGCCGAGATCAAGTCGGCGTTCGCGCCGCTCTTCGACGCGCTCGACCACCGCTGCCTCAATGAGGTCGAGGGGCTCGACAATCCGACCAGCGAGCGGCTCGCACTGTGGGTCTGGGAACGACTGAAGCCCCGGCTGCCGCTGCTGTGCGAGGTCGAGATCGCCGAGACCTGCACCTCCGGTTGCAGCTTTCGCGGCGAAGCGCCCTGACGCTCCGTTCGCGCAGGCCGGTGCTCTGGAGGGCGTGATCCTTTCATGATCAACCAGTTACAGGCCACTGGCCCGCCGACGCGTGTTCTGTTCCTGTTCCATGTTGCATTGCACCAAAAACCCGGTATGCTGCATCGCACAATCCCACCGGGACCGAGGAAACAACCATGTACGAGCAGATCGATACCAAGCAGATGATGGCGTTCGGCAAGCAGTTCTCCGACGCGGCGTTCCGTGCACATGGCCTCGCGATCGCGGGCTTCGAGCGCGCGATGGACGTGCAGATGAAGACCTTCGAGAACCGCCTCAACGCGGCCGTCGATTTCTTCTCGGGCGCGAGCGAAGTGCGTGACATCGAGTCCGCCCGCACGCTGTTCCCGAAGTCGGTGCAGCTCGCGAAGGACAACGCGGAGAAGTTCTACGCGACGTCGCAGGAGCTCGTCGGCATCACGGTCAAGACGACCGAGGCGATCGGCGACGTCGTGCGCGGCCAGTACGAGACGGTCGCGAAGACCGGCGCGCAGGCTTCGTCGAAGTCCCGCAAGTAATACCAATAGAAAGAGCGGAGCCGCACACTGCATCGCGCAAGCGACGCATGCTGCAAGTCCTCCCTCCCGCAACACTCCAGCGTCTTCGGGCCGGCTTCATGCCGGCCTTTTTTCGTGTCTTTTTTGTCGATTGACGGGGCATCCTGCCCCGCAATCGACACGGTCGGCCGGAAGCGTGGTTCCGGCCGACCTCACGAACGCGCTGCGCGCGTTCGCGGGCACGTCCATGTGCCCGAAGAGCGGCCGCTACGCGGCGACGATGAAGAGCGCGACTGCGCAGGCGAATGCGGCGGCCCAGACGATGCTGCGCAGCAGGTGCTGGTCGGCGAGGTAGAGCACCCCGTAGAGCACGCGCAGCGCGACGAACGCGAGCGCGAGCAGGTCGATCGTGCCCTGCGGCGCCTGCAGCTGCTGCGCGATGATGACCGCGGCGGCGAACAGCGGGAACGCCTCGAACGAGTTGAGGTGCGCCGCGTGCGCGCGCGCCGGCATGCCGGTCAGCCGCGCCTGCCATTCGCGCGGCGCACGGTTGTTGAAGCGCTCGCCGCTCGCCTTCGCGATGGCGGTCCAGGCGAACGGCATCAGTCCCGCGGCGAGCACGCACCAGTAGGCGATCGTCATCGTGGTTCCCCGTCGGCGATGGTGTTCCAAGCATCCCGCGTTTCTTGCCGCGCCGCGAGCGCCGCGATGCTCGCGCGCGGCGGATGTGCGAGCCTATGCGCCCCGAATCGCGCCGTGTCGGTCGTGCCGATCCTTCTCGTCGAATCCGGCCCGCTTGCGGGCGAGCAATTCAGCTTCGAGGCGCGCGCGGTGCTCGGGCGCGGCCAGCTCGCGGACGTCCGCATCGAGCACGAAACCGTTTCGCGCCGCCACTGCGAAGTGCGTCCCGTCGCGGGCGGCTACGAGCTCGCCGACCTCGGGAGCGCGAACGGCACGCGCCTGAACGGTGAGCCGATCGACGCGGCGGTGCCGCTGTCGTTCGGCGACCGGATCGAGCTCGGCATGCTGACGCTCGTGTTCTCGCGCGATGCCGCGGCGGAAGAGCCGTCACCACCGCCGGCGGGCGGCGCGCTGTTCCAGGAGACGCTCGCGCGCATCGCGCTGTTCTGCGAGCTCGGTGAGCTGATCGGCGCGGCGGCGAGCACGGAGCAGCAGCTCGAGCGCGCGCTCGGCGCGGTCCGGCGCGCGTATCCGCGGCTCGACCACGCGGCGCTGCTGCTGCACGCGAGCGCCGGCGACCGGTACACGCTCGCGGCGAGCGCCGGCGACGCGGTCGATCACGACACGATCATTCCGCGCGTGCGCGAAGCGCTGCGCCACCAGCGCGGCCACGCCACCCGCGAGGGCGCGGGGCTCTGGGCGGCGCTGCCGGTGCGCTACGCCGGCGAGCTGCTCGGGGCGCTCTACCTCGCGAGCGCGAGTGATGCGGAAGCGCTGAGGCTGTCGGACCGCGACGCGCTCGGCGCGGTCGCGGCGCTGATCGCGCCGTTGCTCGCGCCCGCGCGCGCACCGGTCACGGAGACCGCGAGCGACGATCGCGACCTCGCGCTCGCGCGCCGTATCCAGCAGCGCTTCCTGCCGCAGGCACCGCCGGCGCTGCCCGGCTATGCGATCCTCGACAGCTATACCGCGGCGCGCATCGTCGGCGGCGACCATTTCGACTACCTCGAGCTCGCTGACGGGCGCTGGCTCGTGCTCGTGGCCGATGTCTCGGGCAAGGCCGTTTCGGGCGCGCTCTACATGGCGCGGCTCGGGCCGATGCTGAAGCAGGCCGCGGCGCTCGCATACGATCCAGCCGACCTGCTCGAACGCATCAACGTGCTGCTCTACGGCGAGCTCGAGGCCGGCATGTTCGTGACGATGCTCGCCGTCGCGCTCGAGCCGGCGTCGGCGCGCATCGAGGTCGCGAGCGCGGGTCATCCGGAGCCGTTCAAGCGCGGCGTCGGCGGCATCGTCGAAACACTGCACGTCCCGCGCGGGCCGCCGCTCGGCGCAGTCCCCGGCGCAACCTATGCGATCGGCGCGAGCGTGCTCGAGCCCGGGGAGCTGCTGCTGCTCTACACCGACGGGCTAGACGAAGCGCACGACGTGCGGCAGGCGATGTTCGGCGCCGAACGCATCGTCGCGACGCTCGCGCGGACGCCGCACGCCGCCGCGGTGATCGAGGAGCTGCTCGCGCAGCTCGGCGCATTTGTCGGCGACGCGGCGCAAAGCGACGACC
>DATLNY010000015.1:0-18130 GCA_035536495.1 Candidatus Saccharimonadia bacterium
GAGATCGCGACGCAGGTCGCGGCGATCGGCCAGAGCCTCGACGAGGTCGAGCGCGCGCTCGGCGCGCCGGGCAGCCGCACGGCGACCGCGCTGTCGGCGTTCCTGATCCTGTTCCGCGAAGGCCTCGAGGCGATCCTCGTCGTCGCGGCCGTGCTCGCGCTCGTGCTGCGCTCGGGCCAGCGCGAAGCGGTTCGCTACGTCCATCTCGGCTGGGCCGGCGCGCTCGTCGCGGGCGCGCTGACCTGGTTCGCGGCGCGTGCGCTCGTCGACGTCAGCGGCGCGGCGCGCGAGGTCACCGAAGGCGTCAGCGCGCTGCTCGCGAGCGCGATCCTGCTCTACGTCGGCTTCTGGCTGCACGGCAAGTCGCATGCGCAGGCGTGGAACGCGTTCATCTCGCGCCATCTGAAAGGCGCGATGACGAGCCGCGCGGTCTGGGCGCTCGCGGGCGTCTCGTTCCTCGCGGTCTACCACGAAGCGTTCGAGACGGTGCTGTTCTACGAAACGCTCTGGGCGCAGGAAGGCGAGGCCGGCGGCGGCAGCATCGTGCTCGGCTTCGCCGCGGCGCTCGTCGCGCTGCTCGTCGTCGGCGTGGCGATCTTCCGGTACGGGATGCGGCTGCCGATCGGCCCGTTCTTCGCAATCAGCGCGCTGCTGATGGCGATCCTCGCCGTCGTGTTCGCAGGCCAGGGCATCGCGGCGCTGCAGGAGGCCGGTGTCGTCGACGCGAGCGTCGTGGCATTCCCGCGGATCGAGTGGCTCGGGATCCATCCGACGGCCCAGACGCTCGCGGCGCAGGCCGTCGCGCTCGCGGTCGTCGTCGCGATCTACGCCCGGCCGTGGCTCTCGCGGCGCCTTGCGCGCCCGGTCGCCTGAAGCCGGAAAAAAAAAGAGCGCGCCCGAGGGCGCGCTCGTCATTCGACCAAACGCCGGATCAGTAGCCGAAGCGGCCGTAGATCTCGACCGCGGTGCGCGGGCGGCGGCGGCCGTTGTAACGATCGTCGTAGCGATCGTCCCGGCGATCGTCGTAGCGATCGACATGGCGCGCGTCGTAGCGATCGACATGGCGCGCGTCGTAGCGGTCGTCGTAGCGATCGTAGCGGTCGCGACGGTCGTAACCGACCTCGTCCCGGCGGTAGCGCCGGTCGTCGTCGCGATACCCGCGGCCACGCTCGGCATCGCCGACGACCGTGATCGACGTCACGCAGCGACGCGCGCCACGCAGGTCGATCCAGCCGGTTTCATCGCCGCGCGGCAGCACGTCGCGCACGCGGATGACGTCGCGCTCGCCGTTGCCGTAGGTCAGCGCGACGCGCTGGATCTCCGCGGTGCCGGCGACCGAGCGCAGCTTGATCGCGGAAACGCGCGGGCGGCACGACACCGCGACGACGTCGCGGTCGCCTTCGCGCGCATCGAGCGTCGAGACGCCCAGGAGGCGCACGCGATCCTGTGCAGACGCGGCGCCGGCGAACGTTGCGGCTACGGCAATCGCCGCAGCGATCAGGGTCTTTCTCATGTCGTCTCTCCGATTTGGGGAACGCCGCGTTTGCGCACGGCGCGGCCAGACTGGGGCTCGGAGGCTGAAGCGCAGGTCAACCTGCGATGCGGGATGACGCCCAGTTCAGCAAGCTGTCGCGCAGCAGAACGCGCGCTCGCGATGCGGGAACGCTCGCGCATGTTGTCGCATCGCGAACGCCAGCGGTGCTGCCTCCCTTCTCCCTCCGGGAGAAGGTGGCGCGAAGCGCCGGATGAGGGTTCGGTGATACGACAGCGCCGCGCACCGCCTCGAACCCTCATCCGCCCTGCCGGGCACCTTCTCCCGGAGGGAGAAGGAAACGCGTGCCTCGGTGCAGCTATCTTCGGCACTTGCCGAAAGGAAGCGCCCCCATGATCGAACCAGACCGCTCGTGTCCATCTGCCGATCGGAGTCGGCGATGACGCGCGCGCTCGCCCACGTGACCGTCGTCGTGCGCGACTACGACGAGGCGATCGCCTGGTACACGCAGGCGCTCGACTTCGTGCTGTTCGAGGACCGGCCGGTCGAGCCGGGCAAGCGCTTCGTGCGCGTCGGGCCCGCTGGCGGCGCGGGTGCGTCGCTGCTGCTCGCGCGTGCCGCCAATCCGGTGCAGGAAGCGCGGATCGGCGACCAGACCGGCGGGCGCGTGTTCCTGTTCCTGCACACCGATGATTTCGCGCGGGACCACGCGCGCCTCGTGCGCCACGGCGCGCGCTTCACCGGCCCGCCCCGGCACGAAAGCTACGGCACCGTCGCAGTGTTCGAGGACCTCTACGGCAACAAGTGGGATCTCGTCGAGCCGCGCGCGGAAGACGCGACGCTCAGATGACGCGCAGCGAGATCGCGCGCAGCACCGCGTGCGTGCGGTCGCGCGACTCGAGCTTGACGAGGATGTCCGAGACGTAGTTCTTCACCGTGCCTTCGGCGAGATGCAGGCTGCGCGCGATCTCCTTGTTCGAGTAGCCGCCCGCCATGAGCTTGAGGATGCTCGCCTCGCGCTCCGTGATCGGCGCACCGGCGGGACGCGTGTCGCTCCCCGCGAGCCCCGCGCGAACCGACTCGGCCGCGACCGGCGTCAGCGCAGTGCCGCCCGCGTGCACGGCCTGGATCGCCGCGATCAGCGCTTCCGGTGAAGCGTCCTTGCGCAGGAACCCCTGCGCGCCGGCCGCGACCGCCTGCTCGAACAGATCCGATTCGGCGAACGTCGTCAGCATGACGACCGGCAACGCCGAGCCACCGCGCCGCAGCTCGCGCAGCGTCTCGATGCCGTCGCGCACCGGCATGCGGATATCCATCACGAGCACGTCGACGCCGGCGCCGGCGATGGTATCGAGCACGGCCTGACCGTTCGCGGCTTCCAGCACGACGTCGACCTTGCCCGACAGCGCGAGCAGGCTCTTGATGCCCTCGCGCACGAGCTCCTGGTCGTCGGCGAGCGCGATCCGGATGCGCGGGTTGCTCATGCGCCGGGCAGGCTCGCCGCGACCGTGAAGCCGCGCCCGGGGCCCGTCGTGAACTCGACCTCGCCGCCGAGCGCGTCGATGCGCTCGCGCATGCCGAGGATGCCGTTGCCGGGCTTGAGCTCGGCGCTGCCGCGACCGTCGTCGGTGACGCTGAAGCGCACGCGGTCCTCGTCGCGCGCGACGCGCACCGTCACGCGTTTCGCATCCGCGTGGCGCGCCGCGTTCGTGAGGGCTTCCTGCACGCAGCGCAGCAGCGCCTCGCCCTGCTCGAGGTTCGGCAGGCGCAGGTCGGGGTCGAGCTCGAGCGTCACCGCCATTCCCGGCATGCGTTCGGCGAGCACGGCGAGCGCGCTGCGCACGTCGACGCCGTCGTGGCGGCGCAGCTGGCTCACGACGCCGCGAAGGTCCGCGAGCAGCTGGTCGGCGAGCTCGATCGAGAGCCCGATTCGCCTTCCGCGCTCGGGCTCGGCCGTGCGGTTGGCGAGCTCGAGGTTGAGCTTGAGCGCGGTGAGGCCGTGCCCGGCGACGTCGTGGAGCTCGCGCGACATGCGCAGCCGCTCGCCCGAGCGCGCGCTCTCGTCGAGCAGGCTGCGCGTCGCGAGCAGCTCGGCATTGACCCGCGCGAGCGCGTCGCGCGCGAGCTCGGATTCGAACGCGAGCCGCATCGTCAGCACCGCGAACGCCTGGAACCCGGCGTAGAGACCCGTCGCGAACAGCGCGCGGCCGAGCGGATTGTCCGCGGCGAAGATCAGCAGCAGCGCGACATTGCACAGCGACAGCACGGCAACCGCAGTCGCGAGCGGAACGCATGCGGCGAGCTGCGCGGCGAAGATGACGAGGAACACCGCGCTCGCCCCGGAATCGGAGTGCGCAACGGCCACGAGCGCGGAAACCGCCTGCAGCGCGAGCATCGCAAGCTCGGCCGGCCGTGGGCGCGCGAGCTTCGCGGCGAGCTCGCGCGCGACGAACGCGAACAGGAAGACAACGCCCGCGACGAGGCCGAGCCACGCCGCGGTGCCGCTGGCGCTGCGCGCCTCCGACCACAGGTCGTACATCAGCAGCGCCCAGGTCGCGTACGCGGCAAGCGCGAGCGGGGAGAACACGCCGGTGTCGAGGCGGTTGCCGAGCCGTTGGTCGAGGAATGCCATGCGGAAAAGTATAGGCGCGCGTGCGCCGTGCGCACGCCGCATCCGCAACTGGTGACTTAAGGCACCCGTGGCGGTGACGGGCGGCACCTCGTGCGCCCCCGCCGCAACGCCGAAACTGATCGCCGTCGAGTCACCCTCACCCACCAGGAGCAAAAACCCTTGAAAACGTTCGCCGCCATCGCTGCACTCGTCATGGTCCCCGCCCTCGCGCACGGCGCGAACCTCGAAGTCCGCATCGAGGGCCTGCGCGAGACGAGCGGCCACCTGCTGCTCGCGCTCACCGATTCCGCCGACGCGTGGGACGGCAAGGCCGAGTCTGTCGCCCGCAAGCGCCAGCCCGTCGCCGCCACGAGCGAGCGCATCCGCTTCGAAGGCCTCGAGCCCGGCAGCTACGCGATCTCGGTCTTCCACGACGCGAACGACAACGGCGAGATGGACAAGAACATCGTCGGCATGCCGACCGAGGGCTATGGCTTCAGCCAGAACCCGATGGTGATGCGCAAGGCGACATACGAAGAGGCGCGCTTCGAGCTCGCCGCCGGCGGCAGCGAAATCGTCATCGACCTGCGCTGAGGAGCAAGACCATGAGCGTGTCGCGTCGTCGCTTCATCGAACTGCTCGGGCTCGGCGCCGGCGCCGCCGCGCTGATGCCGGTCATCGGCCGCGCGAACCCGGTCTTCGACGGCTTCCACGCCGCGCTGCCCGGCAAGCCCTGGCTCGCCGGATGGGAGGACGTCGCCGGCGACTCGCTCGCGCGACAGACGCTCGTGGTCGAAGGCAGGATGCCTGCGGGCTTGTCCGGCACGCTGTTCCGCAACGGGCCTGCGCGCTTCGAGCGCGCCGGCTTCCGCTATCACCACTGGTTCGACGGCGACGGCCTCGTGCACGCCTGGCGGGTCGGCAACGGCCGCGTCACGCACGAGGCGCGCTTCGTCGCGACCGACAAGTACGTGCGCGAGGACAAGGCCGACAAGTTCCTCGTCATGGCCGCCGGCACGACGATCCCGAATGCGGTCGCGATCCGCGGCCCAGATGATTTCAACACCGCGAACACCGCGGTGATCGAGCACGGCGGCAAGCTCTACGCGTTGTGGGAAGGCGGCTCTGCATGGGAGCTCGATCCTGCGACCCTCGAATCGCTCGGCGCGAAAACCTGGCGGGACGACCTCGCGCACCTGCCGTTCTCGGCACATCCGCAGCCCGACGTCGACGGCTCGCTCTGGAACTTCGGCGCGATGGGCTATCTCTCCGAACCGAAGCTCGCGCTCTGGCGCATCGCCGCGGACGGCACGCTTGCGAGCTTCGACCTCATCGACATGCCGAACTCCGGCTACGTGCATGCGTTCTCGATCAGTGCCAAACACCTCGTCGTCGTGATCGCGCCGCTGATGTCCGGCGTCGGCGGCGAAGGCGCGTTCTTCGAGCGACAGCGCTGGACGCCCGAAGCAGGCTCGATCGCGCTCGTCATCGACAAGGCCGACCGCACGAAGGTGCAGCGCTTCGAGCTGCCCGCGGGGCTCGCCTACCACTGGGGCGCCGCGATCGAGCGCGGCTCGCGCATCGAGCTCGTCGCGTGCTGGTACGACGAAGGCGGCGAGACCAACGTCGAGCTCGCGGCGATGATGCGCGGACAGCCCGGCATGGGCGCCGGAATCGGCGCGAGGCTCAAGCGCATCACGCTCGACCGCGCGACCGGCCGCGGATCGGTCTCGGACACCGGCGTCGCCGACGTCGAGTTCCCGACGTTCGACCCGCGCGTCGACGCGCCGCGCTACACCTGGTTCGCGCACCAGCACGGGCCGAACCAGACGAACCAGTTCGATGCGGTCGCGCGGTGGGACGCGAAACGCGAACGTCTCGCGACGTTCCGGTACGGCGAAGGCCGGATCGCGGAGGAACACCGCTTCGTGCCGCGCCCGGGCGCGAGTGGCGAGCTCGATGGCTGGCTCGTCGGCACCGCGCTCGACTGGAAGGCGAAGCAGACCGTGCTTTCGGTGTTCGATGCCGCGCGGTTCGAGGATGGTCCGATCGCACAGGCGCGACTGCCGCGCACCGTGCCGCTCGGATTCCACGGCTGGTTCTCGCCGACGGCGTGACGAAACGCGCCGCGCGCCGCCTACAATGGGCGTGCGTGCAGCGGGCGGGACCCGGGGCCGCCGCGGTGTCGATTCGCGCGCCGTGCCTTGGGGAGTGCCGTCGATGGGGTACTGGATCTACGGGCGCGACGCGACGAGCGACGAGCCCGCGCGCCGCATCTACAGCGAAGCCGTCACCGAAGCCGAAGCACACGCCGAAGCCGTCGCGCGCGGGATGCAGGTGGAAGCGGTGCGCCCGGCGTTGCCGGGCGAGCGCGATGCGGAATCCGGGATGCATCCCGTCGCCGTCCCCGTTCCGGGCGGACCGTACGAATTCACGCTCGCGCAGAACGAAACGATCGCGAGCCTTGCGCGCTACATGCGACTCGCCGGGATCGCGCTGCTCGCGTTCGGCGTGATCCAGATCGTGGCGGGATTCCTCGCCGAGCGCGGCGGCATCGCGCTCTTCATCCAGGGCGCGTTGAGCCTCGTGCTCGGCGCGCTCGCGATCTCGATCGCGGGGCATTTCCGGCGCATCGTCGATTCGCACGGCCGCGACATCCGCCATCTCATGGATGCGCTCGGGCGACTGCGCGTCATGTATGCGATCCAGGTATGGGCGATCGCCGCGGGGGCCGCGCTGATCGCGATCGTTATCGTCGTCGCGCTGCTGCGCTGAAGCGCCCGAAACCGTACGCCAGCGTATCGCTCGGCCTGAGGAGTTTCACCGGTTTTGGGTCGGGGTTTGGCCCGATGCGGCGCTTGTGCGAAATCCGGATCGTGCGCGGCTGGTCCGCCCCCTCCGGAGTCTTCGCCATGTCCGTCCTTCGCCGTCCCCTCACCGCGGCAATCGTCACTGCGCTCGGCTTCGCGGCATTCGATGCGAGCGCCGCGCGGCTCGACCCGCGCCTCGAATCGAAGCTCGCAAGCGCGACGCCGACGTCCTCGTTCGAAGTCATCGTGACGTTTCCCGGTGAAGGTGCCCCGACCGCCGCGCAGCTCGATCGCCTCGAGGGGCTCGGCATCGGCGGCGTGACGCTGCGCAGCCTGCCGATCGCAGGCGTCGTCGCAACACCCGCGCAGATCCGTGCACTCGCGTCGGACGACGCGATCCGCTCGGTCTGGTGGAACGCGCCGCTGACGTACGAAAACGAGCAGGCCACCCAGATTTCGGGCGTCGATCGGCTGCGCAACGACACCACGACGCGCACGACGACCGGCCTGCCCTACACGGGGCGCGGCGTGGGCGTGCTCGTCAACGACTCCGGCATCGACGGCATCCACAAGGACCTGCAGTTCGGCCCGCACGTCGTCCAGAACGTCGCCGCGCAGGTCAACCTGCACGCGCAGGAGACGTTCCTGCCGGTCACGTATCAGGAAAACGTGCCCAACACCGACTGGTTCGTCGGCCACGGCTCTCACGTCGCGGGCATCGTCGGCGGTACCGGCGCGGCGGGCAGCACGGCCGGCCGGTTCGAGGGCGTCGCGCCCGGCGCGGACCTCATCGGCTACGGTTCGGGAGCCGGCCTCTTCATCCTCGACACACTAGGTGGCTTCGACTATGCGTTGTCGAACCAGGCGCAGTACGGCATCCGGATCGTCACGAACTCGTTCGGCACCCGCTCCGACACGTGCACGGCGTTCAATCCCGACGATCCGACCAACGTTGCGACCAAGGCGCTCGCCGATCGCAACATGATCGTCGTGTTCTCGGCCGGCAACTCGGGCTCGGGCGAATGCACGATCACCGGGAACTACAAGAAGGCGCCGTGGGTGGTCACGGTCGCCTCCGGCGACAAGCAGGGCCACCTCAACAACTTCTCCTCGCGTGGCGCGCTGCTCGCACCGGGCGGCTCGGTCGAGATCGACGGCGAGTCCTATGACTGGATCGACCGTCCGACGATCACGGCGCCGGGCTCGGGCATCTATTCGACGCGCGCGTCGACCAATGATCCCGCCGGCGTACCGTCGGAAGAGGAGATCAACGAGATCGGCCCGAACAACGCCGTGTACTACACGAAGCTCTCGGGCACCTCGATGTCGGCGCCGCACGCGGCCGGAGTCATCGCGCTGATGCTCGAGGCCAACCCCCAGCTCACGTGGCGCGAGGTCAAGCAGATCCTCGAAGAGACCGCGACGAACATCCCCGGCGAGCCGTCGTGGGAAGCGGGCGGCGGCTACATCAACGCACACGCCGCCGTCCGCGCAGCGCTCGGCAAGCGGCAGTACGCCGAGACCGTCAACGCGCACCGCACGTTCAACGCGAACGCCGACGTCGCGGTGCGCAACGAGCGCGTCGTCCCGGTCAGCTTCACGCCGGCCGGCACGCCGACCGACTACAGCTTCACCGTCGGCGAGGGCGTCGCGCTCGTCAGCGCCGGGGCCAACGTCTCGAGCAACACCGTCGCGATCTCGCTGACCGATCCGACCGGCCGCCGCTACGGTTCCGCGATCGCGCTGCCCGTGCTCGGTCCGGCGATCGGCGTCACGGCGCCGGGCATGCCGGGCACGTGGAAGCTCGCGGTGCGCGGCATCGGCGCGGTCTCCGGCGTCGACGTCGATCCGGTGAATGCGACGAACGGCTATGCCGCGCCGGGCACCGTCAACGTGCGGCTCAAGGAAGTGCACGTCATCGGCTACACCGGGCTCGACGACGTCGTCGGTCATCCCGCGCAGGGCTTCATCCAGTACGGCGTGTTCAACCGGCTGGTCGACGCGGGCAGCGACGGCCTGTTCCGTCCCGACGCACCGCTGACGCGTGCCGAGCTTTCGCAATACCTGGTCAGCGGCGCCGGCATTCGCCAGGCGACTGCAACGCCGCTGATCCCGGACGTCGACTTCGCCAACCCGCTTTACGGCTATGCCGCGGCCGTGATGTCGCGCGGCGGCGCGCTGCGCGACATTCGCGGGGTGCAGTCGCCGGTGATGTTCTCGTCGAGCGGCGCGTTGGACGGCAGCCGCGTGGTGCGCCGGCAGGAACTCGCGTACTCGCTCGTGCAGAGCCTTGCGCTCCAGACCGAAGCGACGGCGCACACCGGCGACGTCACCGCGATCTACAACGGCACGCGGATCAAGCTCGAGGACCAGGCGCAGATCGCCCCGTCGTGGCGAGGCTACGTGCAGTACGCGCTCGACCTCGGCCTGTTGCAGGCGCGGTTCGAACTCGTGCCGGGCGGCTTCGCGCAACCGCCGAGGCTCGCCGCGTACGTCGATCCGATCGGCACCGTCTCGCGCGCGGACTACGCCGCGTCGGCGACTCGCTACCTATCCGCGGTCGGCGTCGCAGCCGAGTAGGCCCCACGCGAAAGCGGCCTCCGCACGGTGCGGAGGCCGCGTCGCGGTTGGTTACCCTGCAGTTCATTACCATGGCTCGGTGACCGCACCGACCTTCTTCTGGCACGACTACGAGACGTTCGGCGCCGATCCGCGCCGCGACCGCGCCGCGCAGTTTGCGGGCATCCGCACCGACGACGCGCTCGAGCCGGTCGGGGAGCCCGTCACCGCGTACTGTCGCCTGCCCGACGACGTGCTGCCGCATCCCGACGCCGTTCTGCTGACCGGGATCACGCCGCAGTACGGCGCAGCGCACGGTGTCGCGGAGCCGGAGTTCGCCGCGATCGTGAGCGACGCGCTCGGCGCGCCCGGCACCTGCGGCGCGGGCTGGAACTCGATCCGGTTCGACGACGAGTTCACCCGCAACATCCTCTACCGCAATTTCCACGATCCGTACGCGCGCGAGTGGGAACACGGGAACTGCCGGTGGGATCTCATCGACGTCGCACGGCTGTGCTACGCGCTGCGCCCGGGCGGGATCGAGTGGCCGTCGCGCGAGGACGGCACGCCGAGTTTCAGGCTCGGCGACCTCGCGAGCGCGAACGGGCTCGCGCATGAGCGTGCGCACGACGCGCTCTCCGACGTCGAGGCGACGCTCGGCCTCGCGCGCAGGCTGCGCGGCGCGCAGCGCAAGCTGTACGACTGGTCGCTGACGCTGCGCAACAAGCGCCGCGTGCTCGCGTTGCTCGACGTCGTGCAGCGCACGCCGGTGCTGCACGCCTCGTCGCGCATTGCCGCGAGCCGCGGCTGCGTCGCGATCGTGATGCCGCTCGCGCTCCTGCCGGACCAGGCGAACGCCGTCGTCGTGTACGACCTCGATGCCGACCCGACCGACCTGCTCGCGCTCGACGCCGATGCGATCCGCGAGCGCGTGTTCGTGCCGCGCGGCGACCTGCCCGAGGGCGTCGAGCGGATTCCGCTCAAGGTCGTGCGCGCAAACCGGTGTCCCGCGCTCGCACCGCTCTCGACCCTGGCCGGCGTGAACCTCGGTCGCATCGCGCTCGATCCGGATCGTGCGCAGGTTCACGCGGAGCGCCTGCGGCGCGATTCCGATATCGCGGCGAAGGTCATGCGCGTGTTCGCACGAGAGCCGAACGAAACGCCGACCGAGGATCCGGAGCTCGCGATCTACGCCGGCGCGTTCCTCTCCGACGGCGACCGTGCGCTGTTGCCGAAGGTTCGGGGCGCCTCGCCGGTCGAGCTCGCGCAGGGATTCCCGTTTTGCGATCCCCGCTACACCGAGCTGTTGTTCCGCTACCGCGCTCGCAACCACCCCGAAACGCTCGATGCCGACGAGCGCGAGCGCTGGCAGCGCTTCCGTAGCCGCCGCCTGACGCGCGAGGACGGGCTCGCGGGCATCACGCTCGCGCAGTACCGCGACGTCATCGCGACCCGGCGCGCGACCGCGACCGCAACAGAGCAGGCACTGCTCGACGCGCTCGAGGCGTGGGGCAACGACATGGCCGCGTCGCTCGACGCGTAGCGCGCAGCGCGCGCTGCAAGCCACGCTACGCCGAAGCTCGCCGTCGTCGAGAAGCGCGCGCGTTCGCGTTTCGACTACGCCGCGCCCGTCCCCCCCCCTCTCCCCCCGGGAGAGGGGCCGGGGGTGAGGATCCGGGCTCGCCGCACCCGCGTTTCAGGCAATCGCACCGCGACTACAATCGCGCGTGCGCGACGTCCCCGTCCTTCGCCTCTCGACGTTCTACTTCGTCTACCTCGCCGGCCTCGGCGCGTATTCGCCGTTCTTCGGCCTCTATCTCGACGCGCTCGGCCATTCGGCGACGACGATCAGCCTCGTGATGTCGCTGTGGTACGGCACGCGCGTCGTCGCGCCCGGCGTCTGGAGCCACTACACCGAGCGCAGCGCGCGACCGATCGCTTGGCTGCGCGCCGGCACCGTGCTGGCGCTCGCGACGCTCGCTGGATTGCTGCTGCCGCTCGACGTCGCGGGCCTGTTCGCGGTGATGGCCGGATTCGCGTTCTTCTACAACGCGGTGATGCCGCAGTTCGAGGCGATCACGCTGTCGCACCTGCGCGGCCAGGCCTCTCGATACGGCCGCATCCGGATCTGGGGCTCGATCGGCTTCGTCATCGCGGTCGCGGGGCTCGGCGTGATGTTCGACCACGTCGACGTCCGGCGGCTGCCGCTCGTCATGCTGCCGCTGTTCGCGGCGCTCGTCGCGGCGGCGTGGCTCAATGACTACGGCCCCGACGTCCGCGAGCAGGGGGAACGGGAGTCGGTCGCGCGGAGCCTCGCGCGTCCCGGGGTCGCTACGTTCCTCGCCTGCGCGTTCCTGATGCAGTGCGCGCATGGTGCGTTCTACGTGTTCTTCTCGCTGTTCCTCGGGCAGCAGGGTTACGAGCCCTCGGCGATCGGCGCGTTCTGGTCGATCGGCGTGCTCGCGGAGATCGCGATGTTCTGGTTCGCGGGCGGCGCGCTGATGCGCCATGGGACGGTTGCGGCGATGCGCCTGTGTCTCGGCGTCGCGGCGGTGCGGTTCGTGTTGATCGGATGGTTCCCGGATGTAGCGTGGGTCGTCGCCGCGTCGCAGGTCGCGCACGCGCTCGGCTTCGGCCTGTTCCACGCCGCACTCATGCAGCGCGTCACCGAATTGTTCCCGCCGCATCTGGTCGGCCAGGGCCAGGGACTGCTCTACGGCCTCGGCTCGGGGCTCGGCGGCGTTGCCGGCGCGCTGCTCGCGGGGCTCGCGTGGAAGCTCGGCGGCGGCGAGGCGGCCTTCGTCGCGTGCGGCGCGGTCGCACTTGCGGGATTCGCCGTCGCATTGCCGGTGCGGACGACGCGCGCGCAGCCAGCGCGGTGACGCACAGCGGAGCTCCCCGGCGCGGCCTATACTCGCCGCTGCGTTCCATTGTGGAGGGACCGGCAATGCGATTCGTGCGCCTGCTCGTGCTGCTGTTGCTGTGGACGAGCGCGGCGGCCTTCGCGCAGGACGCGAACGTCGCGTATCCGGCTGCGGACCTCGAACGACGCCTGCAATCGATGCCGTTCGTGATCCTCACCGCCGAAAAGGCGCGCGGCCTGCGCGAAGACCTCGCACTGAAGGCCGACGTCCGCTTCGACGACGGGCGGGAGGTGCGGATCAAGCTGCGCCCCGCCGGACGCAAGGCCTCGGAATTCAACAACGAGCCACGTTACGAACTCGCGGCGTACGTGCTGCAGAAGGCGCTCTTCGACGAGCCCGATTACGTCGTGCCGCCGACCGCGCTGCGCGCGATCCATCGCAGCGTGCTCGCGCCGTACACCAAGGTGTTCGCTACGTTCGGCGGCAGCGACGTCGTCGTCGTCGCCCAATACTGGCTGCAGAACGTCACGGGCCCGCGCGACATCTGGGACCCGGCGCGCTTCGCCGCGGACCCCCTCTACGCCCGCCACATCGCGAACCTCAACGTGCTGACCTTTCTCATCAAGCACGGCGATTCGAATCCGGGCAATGTGCTCTTGTCGACCGATCGCGCGACCGGGCGCGCATTCTCCGTCGACAACGGGGTCGCGTTCAGCTCGCTGCCGAGCGATCGCGGCCAGTTGTGGCGCGACTTGCGCGTGCCGCGCGTGCCTGCCCAGACCATCGAGCGACTGCGCGCGCTCGACCGCACGAAGCTCGATGCGCTGCTCGGCGCGATCGCGACGTGGCAGGTCCGTGATGGCCGACTCGTGCCGGTTCCCGGCCATCCGCGCATGCGCGGCATGATGGGCGTGCGGCGGGCGCACGGCCACGTTCAGCTCGGGCTGACCGAACGCGACATCCGCGACCTCGAAAAGCGCCGCCGCGAGCTGCTCGCACGCGTCGACGACGGCAGGCTCGGAGTCTTCTGATGATGCGCATCCTCGCGCTGATCGCCGCGCTCTGCTGCTGCGCCGTCCAGGCGCAGGACAGCTGGCGCTATCCCGCTCCCGCCCGGGTGGTCGCGTTCGGCGACGTGCACGGGGCGTACGAGCCACTGCTGCGCACGCTGCGCGCCGCGGAGGTCGTCGACGCCGAAGCGCGCTGGATCGGCGGAACGGCGCACCTCGTCAGCGTCGGCGACCTGCTCGATCGCGGGCCCGATTCGCGCAAGGTGCTCGACCTGCTGATGCGCCTCGAAGGCGAGGCCGCGGCGGCGGGCGGACGTGTCCACGTGCTGCTCGGCAACCACGAGGTGATGAACCTCGGCGGGGAACTGCGCGACGCCTCGGCTGCGGAATTTGCAGCGTTCGCGCAGGATGAAGTGGCCGCGGAACGCAGTGGCGCCCGCGACACCTGGCTCGCGCGGCACGCGGCGCGTGGTGCGCCCGACGCGCTCCGCGCCGAGTTCGAACGGCGCTTCCCGCCGGGCTGGTTCGCGCATCGCCGCGCGTTCTCGCGCGACGGCGCGTATGGCCGCTGGCTGCTGGCGCGGCCCGCGGTGGTCGTCGTCGGCGACAGCGCGTTCGCGCACGGGGGATTCTCTCCCGCGCTCGCGGGTTACGACCTCGTCCGGCTCAACCGCGAGTTTCGTGCGGGCCTCGAAGCGCAGCTCGACGCGATCGAGACGCTCGAGCGCGCGGGATGGATCGACTTCGAAACGCCGGGCGAGACGCGCGCCGAGGTCGTCGCCGCGCGACTGAAAGCCGCCGGCAGCGCGACCGAGCCCGCGCTCGCGGCCGCCGCGCGTGCGATCGCCGCGTTCGACGTCGCGCCGCTCTACGGCGTGCGCGGCCCGGTTTGGTATCGCGGGCTCGCGCTGTGCCGGACCGCGACCGAACAGGATGTCGTTGCAGCGATGCTCGCGCAGTTCGACGTCGAGCGGCTGGTGGTCGGCCACAGCACCACGCCGACGTTGCGCCCGACCTCGCGCTTCGACGGGCGCGTACTGCTGATCGACACCGGAATGCTCGCGTCGGTGTACGGCGGCCGCGGCCATGCGGTCGAGCTCGTCGCCGACGCTGTCCGCACGATCGACGAGCACGGCGCGCGTGGCACGCCGCTGGCCGATGCGCGCAGCGTGGGTCTCGCGACGCCCGGCGGCAGCGACGCAGCGCTCGCGCGGACGCTGCTCGCGGCCGACATCGTGGCGCGCGCGCCGCTGGAGGGCGAACGCGAATTGCTGACGCTCGCACACGAAGGCATGCGACTGCAGGCCTGGTACTACCCCGATCGCAAGGACGGCCGGCGCAGCCGGCGCGAGCTCGCGGCCTACCGGCTCGACCGGCTGCTCGACCTCGGGCTCGTTCCCGTCACCGTTCGACGCGAGGACGATGCCGCCCGCGGCGCGGTGCAGTGGCGTCCCGACGGCCTCGTCGGCGCGAACGATCCAATAACGGCGCCGCGCTGGTGCGACGGCAACGCGGAGCTCGCGCTGCTCTACGCGTGGGACGCGTTGATCCTCAACGAGGGACGCACGGAAACGAGCGTGCACTGGGCGGAAGATGGCCTGCTGCTGGCGGGCGACCACCGTCGCGCGTTCGGCGCCGGCAAGGGCAAGCCGCCATACCTCGCGGATCGCACGATCGCCATCGGGCCGGAGCTGTGCCGCCGCCTCGCCGCGCTCGACGCCGAGCGCCTGCGCACTGCGCTCGACGGCGCGATCACCGGCAAGGAGCAGGATGCGCTGCTGCGACGCCGCGATCGCCTCCTCGGCGAGGCGCGTTGCGCGCGAGCGGCCGGAACGCGTACGGCACGGTAGCGTTACACGGCCGCGATGCGCCGCCGAATCACGAATGTCCCGCTGACCGACACGCCGTCGTGGTCGGTCGCGACGACCAGCACCAGGATTTCCGGCTCGTCGAAGCCGACCGCATTGCCGTGGAAGCGATGCCTGCGCGCATCGAAGCGCAGCCAGTCGGGCAGAGGCGAGCCGTCGTGGCGCTGCGCCGTCAGCGTCAACACATCGCCGGGATCGTGGTCGATGAACAGGTCTCGCGGCAGCATGTGCTCGAACGGCTCGCCGGGGCAGCATTCGGCATGCGGGATCGCGCGCGTCAGCTGCGGGGCGGCGTTGGTGAGGTTGCGCGCCGCGAGCTCCCGGTAGTGCCGGCCGATCGCGAAGGCGACCGCGATCCAGAACGCGGCGAGCGCGGCATTGAGGAACGCGAACGCGCGCGCGTCCATCGCGAGGTACGTCGTACCGGCGAATACGACACCGGCCTGGACCAGATCGCCGAAGCGCCAGAAGAACGTCTCGATCGCGGTCTTGCCCTCGTACGTCTCCGCGCGCGTGGTCGGCAGGAACAGTGCCTGTCGCAGCGTGTTCGTGAGTGAGTACTCGACGCTCTGCTCGCCCATCCGCACCATCCGGATCACGCTGAGCAGCGGCAGGAAGCCGACCAGCGCATAGCCGACCAGCGACAGCACGCCGGGGATCAGCAGCGTCGTCGCGACGCCGAGCCGGCGGAACAGTCGCCCGACGACGAACACCTGGATGACGAGCTGCAGCACGATCATCCAGAAGAAGAAGTTCGCCATGTAGGCGGTGATGAGATCGCGCGTCGCCGCCGGCGCAACGCTCGCCGCCGCGACCGCCTCGAAGTGACGCTTGACGAAGTCGCGATGGATGAAGTCGCCGGTCGAGGAAATCCAGTTGATCAGCACGATCATCAGCGCGATCAGCGCGAGGTAGCGGCTCGCGGCGATGACCTGGAAGCCGCCGAACGGACGGTGCGGCTCGCGCTCGCCGCCGCGCTCGATCGCGCGCGAGCCTTCCGGCACGTTCGCGTGCATCAGCCCGGTGAAGCTCGCCGTCAGTATCAGCAGCACGATGCCGACGAGCAGCAGGTTGTTCGTGCCGATGACGCGCGCCAGCGCCTCGGTGAACTGGGCGCCGCACAGCGCACCGAGCTGCGCCGCCAGCATGATCGCCGGAAACAGCCGCTGGCCGGTCTTCACGTTGAAAGAATCGGCCGCGAGCGCCCAGAACTGCGCGATCATCATGACGTTGAAGATGCCGACCCACACGTAGAACGCGAACCCGACGTCCGCTCCCGCGCGCGCCGCCACCCAGAAGCACACCAGCGTGCCGATGAAGAACGCGATGATCGCGTTGACGAGCCGGGCGCCGTCGTAGCGACGCCGCACCGCAGCGTAGACCGGTACCAGCACCAGCAGCACCGCGGCGATCACGGCGGTCGCGTAGCTGCCGCGTGCAGCGGAGCCCGACTCGAGCAGCAGGCCCTCTCGCACCGAGCGGAAGATGTAGTACGCGAACAGGATCAGGAAGACGTGCGAGCCGAACAACGCGACGGTCCTGCCCTCGCCCGCCCGCACGCGCGTGACGAGCGCGACGAGCCGTTCGAACGCCGTCAATGAAGGCTCGGCCGTCACGCGCGGGCTTTACGCTGGCGCGGCGGCGCGAAGCGCGCCGCGCGCACGGCCGGGCCATTGGACGGTTCGCCGATGAGGTCGCTCATGCCCGGTACGGTCGCTCCCGCCTACGGCGCCCACGGGGCGCGCCGTCCGCGCCAGCCGAACCGGAGGCGCGTTGGAATCGCTGGATACTAGCGCCGACGGGCCGAGGCGTCGCCGCATTCGTTGCGATCGATTGCGTTCGCGTCGCTCAGGCGCGGTCGAACGGGAAGGCGAGCACATCGTCGAGGCGGTTCGCGCCGAGCATCGCCATGAGCAGCCGGTCGACGCCGAGCGCGACGCCCGCGCACGCGGGGAGCCCCGCCTCGAGCGCCGCGAGGAGGCGCTCGTCGAGCGGCGGCTCGCCGAGATTGCGACCGCGCCGGCGCGCATTGTCGGCGAGGAAGCGCTCGCGCTGTTCGCGCGCGTCGGTGAGCTCGTGGTAGCCGTTCGCGAGCTCGACTGCGCCGAGCATGAGCTCGAAGCGCTCGGCGACCGCAGGCGTGCCTTCGCGCACCTTCGCGAGTGCGGCTTTCGACGGCGGGAAGTCGTGCACGATCAGCAACACGTCGTCGCGCAGCACGGGCTCGATGCGGTGCGTCAACACGAGGTCGAGCCAGTCGTCGCGCGAGAGCCCGTCGGTGCAGATGCCGAAATCCGCGAGCGCGTCGTGGAGCTCGCGCGTCGTCGTGGCGAACGGATCGACGCCGGCGTGCGCGAGGAACAGCTCGCGATAGCTCGACTTCTCGATCGAGACGCGACGCGAGACCAGCGATAGCGCCGCGACGATCAGCGCCGCGGTCTCGTCCATCAGCGCGTGGTGGTCGAAGCCGACGCGGTACCACTCGAGCATCGTGAACTCGGGGTTGTGCCGCCGGCCGGCCTCGCCGTTGCGGAACACGCGGCCGAGCTCGTAGCAGTCGCCGATGCCCGCGGCGACGAGCCGCTTCAGCGGGAACTCGGGCGAAGTCCGCAGCCAGCGTGTCTGCTCGCCCTGCGCCGCGTGCCCCGAGAACTCCGTGCGGAAGCTCTCGATGTTCGGATCGGTGTTGCCGGCTTCGGAAAGGATCGGCGTCTCGACCTCGAGCACATCGCGCGAGGCGAAGAATTCGCGGATCAGGGCGTAAAGCCGCGCGCGCAGGAGCAGCGCTTCCCGCGTAGCGGTGGGCTCGAAGCTCACGGCCCGCCCGGCTCGCGGTGGCGGAATTGCGCGCGCGCAATCGTTGTAGGAGGGGCCTCAGCCCCGACCGCAGCGCCGGTCGGGGCTGAGGCCCCTCCT
>DATLNY010000016.1:0-3042 GCA_035536495.1 Candidatus Saccharimonadia bacterium
GCTGCCCGTCAGCGTGCCCGGCGCAGTCGACGGCTGGTTCGCACTGCACGGCAGGTTCGGCAAGCTGCCGATGAAGGACGTGCTCGCACCGGCGATCCGCTATGCACGCGACGGTTTCCCGGTGACCGAAGTCATCGCGTACTACTGGGGCCGCAGCGTGCCGGGGCTGTCGAAGTGGCCGGGCTACGCCGAGCAGTTCACGCGCGAGGGCCGCGCGCCGCGCAAGGGCGAGATCTGGAAGAACCCGAACCTCGCCGACACGCTCGAGAAGCTCGCACGCGGCGGACGCGATGCGTTCTACGAAGGCGAGATCGCGCGCACGATCGACGCGTACTTCAAGGCGAACGGCGGATTCCTTTCGTACGAGGACCTTGCCGCGCACCAGGGTGAGTGGGTCGAGCCGGTCTCGGCCAACTATCGCGGCTACGACGTCTGGGAGCTGCCGCCGAACTCGCAAGGCATCGCGGCGCTGCAGATCCTCGAAATCCTCGAGGGCTACGATCTTGCGAAATACGGCTTCGGCAGCCCCGAGCACGTGCACCTGTTCGTCGAGGCGAAGAAGCTCGCGTTCGCCGACCGCGCGAAGTTCTACGCCGACCCTGCGTTCACGCCCGCACCGGTGGCACGGCTGGTCTCGCCCGAATACGCGGCCGAACGCCGCAAGCTGATCTCGCTCGATGCCGCCGCGAAGACCGTCGATGCGGGCCGCGCGCAGTTGAACGAGGGCGACACGATCTACCTGACGACCGCCGACTCGGACGGCAACATGGTGTCGCTGATCCAGTCGAACTATCGCGGCATGGGCTCGGGCATGGCGCCGCCGGGGCTCGGCTTCATCCTCCAGGACCGCGGCGAGATGTTCGTGCTGACACCCGGGCATGCCAATACCTACGCACCCGGCAAGCGCCCGTTCCAGACGATCATCCCGGCGTTCATCACGAAGGACGGCAAGCCGTGGGTCTCGTTCGGCGTGATGGGCGGCGGCATGCAGCCGCAGGGGCACGCGCAGATCGTCATGAACCTCGTCGACTTCGGCATGAACCTGCAGGAAGCCGGCGACGCGCCGCGCATCGAGCACGACGGCTCGACCGAGCCGACCGGCCAGAACACGGCGATGGCGGCCGGGGGCGAGGTCCATCTCGAATCGGGATTCCCCGCCGAAACGATCCGCGCGCTGATGCGCAAAGGCCACAAGGTCACGCATGCCGACGGCCCCTACGGCGGCTATCAGGCGATCCTGCGCGACCACGCCGAGGGCGTGTATTACGGCGCCTCCGAGTCTCGCAAGGACGGGCACGCCGCGGGGTACTGAACGCCCCGCGGCCGCCTGGATTTCCGGTTTCGGCGCCGCTGACGCTACATTCGGCGCTCCTCGCGCTACGGGAGCCGCTCGTGCAGAAGATCCTCGTCGCCAGCTCCAAGGGCGGTTGCGGCAAGTCGACGATCGCGACGAACCTCGCCGCGCACTTCGCGCAATCGGGCAGGAACACCGCGATCGTCGATCTCGACCGCCAGCAGTCGAGCCTGCGCTGGGCGCAACGGCGGCCCGACAACGTGGCCGGCGTGCTCGGGATCGAAGGCAAGGGCAAGCGCTGGAGCGCATCGTTGCCGCCCGACACCGAGCGCGTCATCGTCGATTCACCGGCCGGTGCGCACCGTGACGTGCTCGAGCCCCTGCTCGAGGACATCGACGCGATGATCGTGCCGGTGCTGCCGTCGGGGATCGACCTCGACGCGAGCACGGCATACCTAAAGGAGCTCGAGGCGATCCCGCGCATCAAGCGCGGCAAGGTCCCGGTCGCGCTCGTCGCGAACCGGCTGAAGCCGTGGACCAACGCGTCGCAGGACGCGATCGCCGCGATGAAGGACCTGCCGTTCCCGGTCGTCGCGCAGCTGCGCGACTCGCAGGGTTACGTCGTCCTGACGGGGCTCGGCAAGTCGATCTTCGACTACGGCTCGGAGTCGGTGCGCGAGCACCAGGCCGACTGGTCGTCATTGCTGCGCTGGCTCAAGAAGTCGGCGTGATGCGGCCGATCCGGGGCGCCATCGCGGCGCTCCTCTGCGCCACCGCACAGGTCGCGACCGGCCAGGCGATCTTCACCGACGGCTTCGAGGCGGCGCGGTCCGGCCTCGGCACGAACCTCGAGTCGGTCGAGGACTTCGCTGCGGCGTACCCGTTCACCGACTTCTTCAAGCAGTCACGCCCCTGGCTGACGGCGAGCCAGACCGTGTTCGATACCGACGACGCTGCCCAGCTCGACCTCGACGCCGATGGCTGGGTGCAATCGCTGCCGGCCTGCACCGCGGACCCGCAGCAGTTCTGCTTCGCGCGCACGGTGATCAATTCGGCCGAGGCGCCGTATCCGTCGGGCAACTACCTCGTGCTGCACGACGGCACCGGCACGATCGCGTACAGCGGCGGCGCGAGCCGTGTCGAGGCGCTTTCGACGCCGGGCCGCGACGTCGTCGCCGTCAACGGCAATTCGATCTGGATCATGACGCTGCAGTCGACCGCCGCTGCACCGAACCATGTCCGCAACATCCGGATCCTGCCGCCGGGATTCGATTCCGCGCTCGCAGCGGTGCCGACGTTCCACCCCGATTTCGTCGCGCGGCTCGCACCCTATCGCGCGTTGCGCTTCATGGACTGGATGCGCACCAACGGCGGCGGCTTCGGCGGCGCGCCGAACCCGCAGGTCGAGTTCACCGACCGTGCGCTCGTCGCCGACGCGCACTGGACGCGCGAGGCCGGCGTGCCGCTCGAGGCGATGATCGAGCTTTCGAACCTCGTCGACGCCGAACCGTGGTTCACGCTGCCGCACCAGGCGAGCGACGCGTACGTCACGGCGTTCGCGCAAGTCGTGCTCGCGCGCCTCGACGCAGGACGGCGCGTCTACGTCGAGCATTCGAACGAGGTCTGGAACAACTTCCCGCAGCGCTTCGACGTCGAGGACGACGCGCTCGCGAATTTCCCCGGCGGCAGCGATTCGGACTTCACCAAGCGCATGAACCAGCACGGCCTGCGGACCGCGCAGATCTGCG
>DATLNY010000017.1:0-2162 GCA_035536495.1 Candidatus Saccharimonadia bacterium
CGCAGATCTGCGCGATCTTCCGCAGCGTGTTCGGCACGCAGGCCAACCGCGTCGCCTGCACGCTGGGCGCGCAGGCGGCGAATTCGTTCACGGCGACCGAAGCAGCGGACTGCCCGCTGGCGGTCGCACGCGGGCTCGTGCAGGACCGCTGCCTCGGCGCCGGCGACTACGTCGCGATCGCGCCGTACTTCGGCAACTATCTCGACGGTCCCTCCAATGCCGACGAGCTCGCGTCGTGGACGCTCGACGAGATGTTCCTCGAGATCGACCAGGGCGGGCAGATCGACGACGCGTTCGCCGACTCGAGCACGCCGTGCACCGACAACTTCCCGCAGGTCATGACGCTGCCGTGCCCGATCGGTGCGCTCGAGGAAGTCGTGCCGTGGCTGACCGCGCACCGCGACGCCGCGCAGGCGCGCGGGATGCGCACGGTCGCCTACGAAGGCGGACAGCATCTCGTCGGCGTGCTCGGCGTCGAGAACAATGACGCGATCACGAACCTGTTCATCGCGGCGAACCGCGACGCGCGCATGGGCGCGGCGTATGCGAAGTACCTCGCGTCGTGGCGGGCGAGTGGCGGCGAGCTGTTCGTCCACTTCACGCTGACGTTCAACTACGGCCGCTTCGGCAGCTGGGGCGCGCTCGAGTCGCTGACGCAGTCGCCGAACCCGCCGAAGCAGCAGGCGATCCTCGACTTCGGCGCGGCTAATCCCTGCTGGTGGCCAGGCTGCACGCAGTAGCCATCCCGCGCGCCTTGCGACCACGCCGCGAGCGGTGAGTCAGTCCGCCGGAACGGTCCGTTCGCGCGCCCACGCACGCAACGCCTCGACCTGCTCGGCCATCAGGACCGAGAGCGGCCGCGTCTGCGCGAGCTCGGTCGCGACATGCCGCTGGGAGAGCGCGAGCCCGTCGGCGTGCGCTGCGTAGAGGCCCGACACGATCGCCTGCTCGATCTCGGCGCCCGAGAACCCCGTGCAGGCGCGTGCGAGCGCGGCGAGATCGAAGCCGTCGAGCGGCACACCACGCTTGGCGAGGTGCACGCGGAAGATCTCTGCGCGCGCGACCTCGCTCGGCAGGTCGACGAAGAAGATCTCGTCGAAGCGGCCTTTTCGCAGCAGCTCGGGCGGCAGGTGCTGGACCTGGTTCGCGGTTGCGACGAGGAAGACCGGCTTCTTCCGTTCGGCCATCCACGTCAGGAGATAGCCCAGCACGCGGCGCGAGACGCCGTCGTCGGCGTCGCCGGTCGCGAGCCCCTTCTCGATCTCGTCGATCCACAGCACGCACGGTGCCAGCAACTCGGCGTTGCCGAGTGCTGCGCGCAGGTTGCGCTCGGTTTCGCCGTGGAACTTGTTGTAGAGCGTGCCGAAGTCGAGCCGCACGAGCGGTACGCCGAATCCGCCGGCGATCGCCTTCGCCGCGAGGCTCTTGCCGCAGCCCTGCACGCCGAGCAGCAGCACGCCCTTCGGCGGATCGAGCCCCGCGACCTGGCGCTCGCCCGAGAAGATCGCGCGGCGCTGCGCGACCCAGTGCTTGACGCGCGCGATGCCCGCGACATCGGCGAAGCTCGCGGTGTCGAGCTCGAAGTGCAGCAGCCCGTCCTTGCTCAACAACTCGAACTTCGCCTTGCCGAGTGCGGGCAGGTCGCGCGAATCGAGCACGCCGTCGTCGTGGATCAGCGTGCGCGCGACACGCCGCGCATCGGACAACGACAGTCCGATGAGGTTGCGCGCGATCGTCGCGAGCACCGCCGCATCGATCTCGGCGCGGCGGCCGGCATGCTCGCGCGCGTAGGCGAATCCTTCGTCGCGCACGAGCTTCGCGAGCGCGGCCTCGTCGGGCAGCTTCGGCGCGTAGCGCACGGCGGCCGCCGCGATCTCGGGGGGCAGGTCCTCGAGCTTCGGCGCGATCAGCACGAGGGTGTGCTCGGCGCTGCCGTCGCGCGCGAGGATCTCCCGCACGAGGCGCAGCGTCATCGGGTAGCGCAGGTACGGGTGGAAGTCGCACAGCAGGTAGATGCCGCGCTCGCGCTCGTCCTTGATCGCCTGCAGCGTCGCGGTCGCGTCGGGCGGGACCTCGCGCTGGTCCGCGTCGAGGTCGAGCCGCTTCAGCCCCTCGGTGATCGTCCAGCGATAGAGCGGGCGCCAGACCTGCGCGACCGCGTG
>DATLNY010000018.1:0-3178 GCA_035536495.1 Candidatus Saccharimonadia bacterium
GGGTGGGATGACCCCCTGCGAAAATCGTCGGGAACAGGACGTTCCCGACGAAGGCTACAGGGACGTACTTGCGCCGGTTTTCGCAGGGGGTCATCCCGCCCCGGTGCCCTGCGACGACGCGCGAACGCGACGCTTGAATAGCCCGACGCGGGAGGCGCTCACGAAGAGAGCGCCGCAAGGACCGGGGCGACCTGCGCGTCACGGCCGAGGGCACGCCCGAGATCGACGAGCGTTCGCGAAAGCGTGTCGGGATCGGGCGCGGTCAGCGTCGCATGGCCGACCTTGCGCGCAGCGCGCGGGGATTTGCCGTAGTCGTGCCAGTACGCGTGCGCTTCGCGCAGCACCGGGTCGCGCTCGGGCAGCTCGCCGACGAAGTTGAGCATCGCTGCGTGGCCGCGCGTCTGCGTCGCGCCGAGCGGCAGCCCGAGGACCGCGCGCAGGTGGTTCTCGAACTGGCTGACCCACGCGCCTTCGATCGTCCAGTGACCGGAGTTGTGCACGCGCGGCGCGATCTCGTTCGCGAGCAACGTATCGCCGACGACGAATAGCTCGAGCGCGAACACGCCGACGTAGTCGAGTCGCTCCGCGAGCGAGCGCGCGAAACCGGTCGCCTCGCCCGCGATCGCATCGGCGCGCGGTGCCGGCGCGAGGCTCGCCGACAGGATCCCGTCGGCGTGCCAGTTCTGCGTCAGCGGGTAGGCCGCGAACGCGCCGTCCTGCGCGCGCACCGCGACGACCGAGACCTCGCGCTCGAACGCGACGAACTGCTCGAGGATCAACGGCACGCCGCCGAGCGCGCTCCACGCGGCATCGACGTCGCCCGCGCTGCGGATGCGGAACTGGCCCTTGCCGTCGTAGCCGAGGCGCCGCGTCTTGAGCACCGCCGGCACGCCGATCTCGCGGCACGCGTCGGCAAGCGCTGCGCGCGAATCGACCGCGCGGAATTCCGGCGTGCCCATGCCGAGCGCGCGGAACAGCTGCTTCTCCTCGAGCCGGTCCTGCGCGATCGCGAGCGCCTGCGGGTTCGGGAACACCGGCACGCGCTGCGAGAGCCACTCCGCGGTCCTCGCCGGGACGTTCTCGAAGTCGAACGTCACGACGTCGACCTCGCGCGCGAATCCCTCGAGCGCGGCGAGGTCGGTGTAGTCCGCGCGCAGCAGCGGCGCGACCTGCCCTGCGCACGCCGCGTCGCTCGAATCGACGATACGGAAGCGCAGGCCGAGCGGCGCCCCGGCGAGCGCGAGCATCCGCGCGAGCTGGCCGCCGCCGAGGATCCCGACGGTCGTCGTCATCTCAGGCCTGGCGCGGATCCGACATCGAGAGCACCTGTTCGGTCTGCGCCGCGCGGTAATCGGCAAGCGCCTTCGCGACGCGCGCATCCGACAGCGCGAGGATCGCCGCGGCGAGCAGCGCGGCGTTGATCGCGCCCGACTCGCCGATCGCGAGCGTGCCGACCGGGATGCCGGCCGGCATCTGCGCGATCGACAGCAGCGAGTCGATGCCCGAGAGCGCGCGCGATTGCACGGGGACGCCGAGCACGGGCAGCAGCGTCTTTGCCGCGAGCATGCCCGGCAGGTGCGCCGCGCCGCCCGCGCCGGCGATCAGCACCTTGAGTCCGCGCGCCTGCGCCGAGCCTGCGTACTCGAAAAGCAGGTCGGGCGTGCGGTGCGCGGAAACGATGCGGACTTCATGCGCGACGCCGAGGCGCTCGAGCGCCTCGGCCGCGGGCTTGAGCGTCTCCCAGTCCGAGCGGGAACCCATGACGACGCCGACGACGGGGACTGCGTTCATTGCGGATGACCGATACCGGCGAAAACGGTAATGTTAACGGCAAAGATCCCCTGCACGGAGCCGAAATGCCGATCGACCGCCGCCTCATCGAGATCCTCTGCGACCCGGTGACGAAGGTGTCGGTCGCGCCGATGTCGAAGGCGCAGCTCGCGGCGCTGAACCGCGAGATCGAGCGCGGCGAGGTGCTCAACGTCGACGGCGACAAGGTCGCCGCGCCGCTCTCGGAGGGCCTCATCACGACCGACGGCAAGGTGATCTATCGCGTCGACGACGGCATTCCCGTCATGCTCGCAGAGGAAGGCATCGGCACGACGCAGCTTGCGGATTTCCCGCGATGAGCGTCGCGACGCCGCGCGCGCCATCGCGTGCGCGCGTTTGCTGAGCGGGAGACGCACGGTGCAGGCGATCGTTTCGCCCGACACGCTGCTCGTCGCGACCGACGTCGCGCGGGCGCTCGCCGAGGACATCGGCAGCGGCGACGTGACCGCGTCGTTGCTGCCGGCGGAACGGCGCGCGAGCGCGAGCGTGACGGCCAGGGAGGCCGCGACGATCGCGGGCATGGCCTGGTTCGACGCGTGCTTCGCCGCGCTCGACGCGACATCGCGCGTCAACTGGGCCGTGCACGACGGTGAGGAGGTCGCGGCCGGCTCGATCGTCTGCACGATCGAGGGCCATGCGCGCGCCCTCGTCTCGGCCGAGCGCTGCGCGCTCAATTTCCTGCAGACGCTGTCGGGCACGGCAACGACGACCGCCGCCTACGTCCGCGCCGTCGCCGGCACGGGCGCGACGATCCTAGACACGCGCAAGACGATCCCGGGATTGCGGCTCGCGCAGAAATACGCGGTGCGCTGCGGCGGCGGCAGCAACCACCGCATCGGCCTCTACGACGCGGTGCTGATCAAGGAGAACCACATCGCCGCGGCCGGCTCGATCGCGATCGCCGTCGAGCGCGCGCGCGCCGCGGCGCCGGGGCTGCTGCTCGAGGTCGAGGTCGAGACGCTCGCGCAGCTCGATGAAGCGCTCGCGTCACACGCCGATCGCATCCTCATCGACGACGTCACGCTCGCGGACATGCGGCTCGCGGTCGCGCGCGCCGCGGGCGCGTGCCCGCTCGAGGTTTCCGGCGGCGTGTCGCTCGAGACGGTGCGCGCGATCGCCGACACGGGCGTCGATTTCATCTCGGTCGGCGCGCTGACGAAGCACGTGCGCGCAGTCGACCTGTCGATGCGCGTCGCCGGCTGACCCGACCGCCAAGCCCGTCATTCCCGCGAAAGCGGGACTGCGATTGCGAAGCAATCGCGAACGGCGAAGCCGGCCCGTAGGGCGAGCGCTGGAGGCGCGAGTAATCCATTTTCGCTACGCGTCAAGCCAGATGGATTCCCGCTTT
>DATLNY010000019.1:0-3579 GCA_035536495.1 Candidatus Saccharimonadia bacterium
CGCCGCAGAAGATCACGCCGAATCGCGCCGTCGGCGTCGTGCACGTGCCGATCGCGCGCGACGACCGCCGGGTCGCCGTGGGACTTTCGTCGCCCGACATGATGCGGCCGAAGAATCCACTCGTCGTGAAGATCAGCGCACCGGGGCTCGCGGGCAGGACCGCGCGCGTGCGTGTCACGGCGGTCGATCTCGGCGTGCTCAACATCACACGCTATCCGATGCCCGATGCGGCGCTGTGGTTCTTCGCGCAGCGCCGGCTCGGGATCGACGCGCACGACCTCTACAGTCGCGTCATCGAGGCGTTCGACGGCGAACGCGCGCGCTTGCGCTACGGCGGCGACGCCGCGCTCGCGGCGCTGCCTGCCGCGCGGCGCCCCGACGCGGGCATAGAAACGGTCGACCTGCTGCACGAACCGGTCGCGCTCGATGGCAAGGGCGAGGCGTCCGTGTCGATTCCCGTGCCCGATTTCAACGGCACGTTGAGGATCCGCGCGCTCGCGTACTCGGAGTCGAGCTACGGCGCCGGCGAGCGCGACACGATCGTGCGCGCACCGCTCGTGGTCGACGCGCGCACGCCGCGCGTGCTCGCGCCGGGGGACCAGGCGAAGCTGACGCTCGACCTGCAGAACCTCTCGGGCGCCGAGCAGGTGTTCGAGACGACGCTCGTCGCGACCGGACCGATCGCGCTCGAGCGCACGCGTGCCAGCTCCAGGCTCGCCGACCAGGCGAAGCAGACACTGGTCATCGGGCTCACGGCGACGGGAACGTACGGCGTCGGCGAAATCCGCGCGCAGGTCCGCGGACCCGGCGTCGAGGTCGATCGCGTGTTCCGCGTCGTCGTGCGTCCCGCGTGGCCGGCCGAGTCGCGCGCGAGCGCGACGGTGCAGGAGACGCCGGCGTCGATCGCGCCCGACGAGTCGTTGCGCGCAGGCTTCGTGCCCGACTCGGTCGTCGCGCGGATCACTGTCGGCACGCTGCCGCCGTTTCCGTTCGCGAGCGCGGTGCGCGGGCTGATCGGCTACCCGTACGGCTGCGTCGAGCAGACGACGAGCCGCGCGTTCCCGCTCGTCTGGCTCGACGATGCGACGGCGGTGAAATTCGGCCTGCCGCCGCTCGCGGCCGCGCAGCGCGCCGCGATGCTGTCCGACGTGTTCACGCGGCTCGCGTCGCTGCAGACCGAGACCGGCCACTTCGGGATGTGGCCCGGCGACAGCTGGGTCAACACGCAGATGACGCCGTATGTCGCGGAGCTGCTGCTCAATGCGCGCGACGCGGGCTTCACGATCCCGGAGCAGGTGCTGGCCAAGGCGCTCGATCGCGTCAACGAGGACCTTCTCTCGGGCGGCAACGGCCATTACGAGTACGACCATGCCGAACACCTGCGGCTCGCCGAGATGGCGTATGGCAGCTATGTGCTCGCGCGCGTTGCGAAGGCGCCGGTCGGTACGCTGCGCGCGCTGTACGACAACGAGCGCGCGAAGCTCGAGGCACCGCTGCCGCTCGTGCACCTCGGCGTCGCGCTGAAGCTGATGGGCGACCTGCCGCGGGCGACCGCCGCGGTCGAGGAGGCGTTCACGCGCGACTTCGACCGTCCCGCATACCTCGGCGACTACGGCACCGTGCTGCGCGACCTCGCGCTGATGGTCGCGCTGACGCACGAGCACGGCCTTTCGAAGCCCGAGTACGACGCGAAGGTCGTCGAGCTCGCGCGCGAGTTGCTCGGCCGCGGCACCGGCGACGCGACGCAGTGGCATCTCTCGACGCAGGAGCAGGTCGCGATCTTCCGCCTCGGCCGCGCGCTGCTCGGCGACGGCAACCGCACGTTCGCGGCGACGATCACGGCCGGCGATAAGGTCGAGGAGCGCACCGGCGAGTCGCTCGTCGCGCGCGAGTTCACGCCCGCGGAGCTCGTGGCGGGCGCGCGCATCGTGCCGCGAGGCGAGGGTCCGCTCTACGTCACGCAGGATGCCGCCGGCGTGCCGCGCAGCGCACCGGTCGCGTCCGACGACGCCGCGCCGCTTCGGATCCGTCGTTCGTGGCACTGGCCCGATGGCAGAGCCTTCGAGGCCGAGTCGCTCAAGGAAGGCGACGTGCTCGTCGCGCACCTCATCGTCGAAAGCGCGGAGACGATGAACGATGCGCTCGTCGTCGACCTGCTTCCGGGAGGTCTCGAGATCGAGAACCTCAATCTCACCGATCCGACGCAGTGGCAGAACGTCACGATCGACGGGATCGAGCTCTCGCAGCGCCAGGATGCAGCCGAGGTGCGCTACGAGGAGTATCGCGACGACCGCTACGTCGCGGCGATCAAGCTCTACGGCGGCTCGACGGCGCATCTGTTCTACCTCGTGCGCGCGGTCTCGCCCGGCGAGTTCACGATGCCGCCACCGCATGTCGAGGACATGTACCGGCCGATGCTGCGCGCGTTCGGTGTTGCACGGCCGGCGCGGCTGACCGTTTCGCCGCCGTGATCGCAGCGCGTCGCTCGTGGGTCGCTCACCCGATGCGCCTTCAGGCTCAGGCGGTGCGGGTCGGGGCTGGGGCCCCTCCTACAGCGTCATTCGCGGCGGCACGATGATGATGCGCGACGCCATCGCAGGTCACTGTAGGAGGGGCCTCAGCCCCGACCGCGCGGGGTTCGTTCTGCGCGCGCGCTTCCCGTCGCTTCGACGCGCCGGATTCGCGCTGGTCGTGGCCGCGACGCTGCTCGTGATCCTCGACCACCTGTTCCCGCCGCCGATCCCCGCCGCAGGCCACGACGGTGCGACGCTGGTGCTCGCGCGCGACGGCACGCCGCTGCGCGCGTTCGCGAATCGCGCCGGCGTGTGGCGTTACCCGACGGCGCCCGAGCGCGTCTCGCCGCACTACATCGAGGCGCTGCTCGGCTACGAGGACCGCTGGTTCCACCGCCATCCCGGCGTCAATCCTGCGGCGTTTGCGCGCGCGGCATGGCAGGCGCTGCGCAACGGGCGCATCGTGTCGGGCGGCTCGACGTTGACGATGCAGGTCGCGCGGCTGATCGAGCCGACGCCGCGCAGCGGCCTCGGCAAGCTGCGCCAGGTCGTGCGCGCGCTGCAGCTCGAGCGGCGCCTTTCCAAGCGCGAGATCCTGGCGTTGTATCTCGACCATGCGCCGTTCGGCGGCAACATCGAAGGCGTCGAGGCCGCGAGCTGGGCGTATCTCGGCAAGAGCGCGGCGAAACTCTCGCGCGCCGAGGCCGCGCTGCTCGCGGTGCTGCCGCAGGCGCCGTCGCGGTTGCGCCCGGACCGCCACCCCGCCGCCGCGCGTGCCGCGCGCGACAAGGTGCTCGCACGGCTGCGCGATCTCGGCACCTGGTCGGGAGCCGCGTACGTCGAAGCGCAGCTCGAACCGGTCACGGCGCGCCGACTGCGCGCGCCGATGCGCGCAGCGCTGCTCGCCGAGCGGCTGCGGGCCGAGCAGCCGCTCAACGCCGTCATCGGCACGACGATCGACGCGCCGCTGCAGGCCGCGATCGAAGCGCGCGTCGCGCGCACCATGTCGACGTGCCCGAGCCGCGCGACGGCGCCGAAACGCGCCGAGCCCGCGGACGCGACGACT
>DATLNY010000020.1:0-4242 GCA_035536495.1 Candidatus Saccharimonadia bacterium
ACGACGCTCGTCCGCGCGCGCGCGACCTCGCCCTCCCGATCGGCGGCGAGCCCGGTTCCCTCGACGCGATCACCGACGTCGCTGGCGTCGAGGTCGGCTACGCGACGCTGATCGAAGGCGCGGGTGCGCTGAAGCCCGGCAAGGGCCCGGTGCGCACCGGCGTCACGCTCGTGTTCCCGCGCGGCCGCGCGAACCTCGATCCGGTTTTCGGCGCGTGGCACTCGTTCAACGGCAACGGCGAGATGACCGGCACCGCGTGGCTCGAGGAAGGCGGGTTCCTCGAGGGGCCCGTCGCGATCACGAACACGCACAGCGTCGGCGTCGTACGCGATGCGATCGTGCGCTGGGAAACGAAGCAGGGCGGCATGCCGCAGCTCTGGCAACTGCCCGTCGTCGCGGAAACCTGGGACGGCGTGCTCAACGACATCGAGGGCATGCACGTGCGCGAATCTCACGTGCTCGCGGCGATCGAGTCGGCACGCGGCGGCGTCGTGCCGGCCGAAGGCAACGTCGGTGGCGGCACCGGCATGGTCTGCTTCGAGTTCAAGGGCGGAACGGGAACCGCATCGCGGCGCGTCACGACGGAGGACGGGACCTGGACCGTCGGCGTGCTCGTGCAATGCAATACCGGCCTGCGTGCGGACCTGCGCATCGCCGGCGTGCCGGTCGGCGCCGCGTTCGCGGACCGGCTGCTGGCGTGCCGGACGAACGGCGCCGCAGCGGGCGACTCACTCGGCATCCCGACGTGCGCGGCCGAGGCCGAGGCAGCCGACGAAGAGCGCGGGTCGATCATCGTCGTCATTGCGACCGACGCGCCGCTGATGCCGCACCAGCTCGAGCGAATCGCGCAGCGCGCGACGGTCGGGCTCGCGCGTGCCGGCGGATTCGGCGGCAACGGCTCGGGCGATCTGTTCGTCGCATTCTCGACCGCGAATTCCGGTGCGGCGAAGGGCACGCCCGCGACGGTGACGGCGCTCGGCAACGGTCAGCTTTCGCCGCTGTTCAAGGCGACCGCGCTTGCGACCGAGGCGGCGATCGTCAATGCGCTGCTGCAGGCCGAGGACATGGTCGGCATCGAGCATCGGCGGGTGCCCGCGCTGCCGTGGCGTGAGCTCGCGCCGCTGTTTCGCCGGCACGGCCACATGCTCACGATCCACGGCGAGGACGCCGCGGCGTCCGCGCGGTAACGAACCTCCCATGGCCGACGCGCTGGACAACCCGGTCTGGGCCGCGCTCACGAGCGCGCACGCACCGCTCGCGCTCGGCGATGTGCGCGCGCGCCGCTATCCGGCCGACGTCGCGCCGTTCGTCGCGGTGACGCCCGACGTCGATCCCGACCTGTCGCTCGATGCGATCGCGGCGCTCACGGCGCCGGGCGAATCGATCGTCTTCGTCGGCGCGATGCCCGCGCGCACCGGCGGCTTCGAGATCGAGCAGCGCGCGCGGGTCCTGCAGATGCACTACGAATCGGCGACGGTGTCGGGTGCGCCGGAGGGCTTCGACGAGCTCGGCCCCGCGCACGCCGCATCGATGCTCGAGCTGACGGGGCTCGTCTATCCCGGATACTTCCGCGCGCGTACGCCGGTCATGGGCCGCTACTACGGCGTCCACGACGGCGGTGGGCGCCTCATCGCGATGGCGGGCGAGCGCATGCGCACCGACACCGACTGCGAGATCAGCGGCGTCTGCACGCATCCCGATTTCGTCGGGCGCGGGCTCGCAGGCCGCCTCGTCCGGCACGTCACGGCAGGAATCCTCGCGCGTGGCGAGCACGTGCTACTGCACGTGTCGCCCGAGAATACGCGCGCGGTCAGGCTCTACGAATCGCTCGGTTTCGCGACGCGCGTCGAGCTGCCGCTGCTGCGCATGCGACGTCTCGCCGCCTGAGCCGAGCGACGGAGCCTGCCCGCTGCGCGTACGCGACCGCTATTCGAATCCGTTGGCGAACATCGCATCACCGGGCGCGGTGCCACCCTGCGGCGTGACCTGCACCGGCGCCGACGCAGGCCCGGTGCCCGCTGCGTTCGTCGCGCTGACCGTGCAGCTGTAGGTCGTGCCGTTCTGGAGCCCCGTCACGACGATCGGCGACGCGGCGCTGCTGCCGGTCGCGTTACCGGGCGTGCACGTCGCCGTGTAGCCCGTGATCGGCGAGCCGCCGTTGCTCGACGGCGCGCCGAACCCGAGGCTGGCCTGGCCATCGCCCGGTGTCGCGGCACCGATGACCGGCGCGCCGGGCACCGTGCGCGGCGTGACCTGCACGGGCTGCGAAGCGGGGCCGGTGCCGGCGGCATTGGTTGCGCTCACCGTGCACGTGTACGTCGTGCCGTTGACGAGCGAGCCCACGACGAGCGGCGAACCAGGCCCCGTCGCCGAGAAGTTGCCGGGATTGCAGCTCGCGGTGTAGCTCGTGATCGGCGAGCCGCCGTCGCTCGCGGGCGCCGTGAACGTGATGCTCGCCTCGCGATCGCCCGGCGTCGCGGTACCGATCGTCGGCGCGCCCGGTGCCGTCGCGCCTTGCGCATTCGTCACCGTGACGGTCACCTGCGCGGCACTCGTGCTCTGCAGCCCGCGCGAGTCGGTCACGCGAAGCGACGCCACGTAGTTGCCGGGCTGCGCATACGTATGGTTGAACGATGCCCCGGCCTGGGTGACCGGCGCGGTGCCGTCGCCGAAGTCGAGCGTGTAGCTCGCGATCGTGTCGCCGGCGTCGGGATCGCTCGAGCCCGCGCCGTTGAACGACACCGGAAGCGGCGCAACGCCGCTCGTCGGCACTGCGCTGAGCGCCGCGACCGGGGGCAGGTTCACCACGACGTCGCACGCGTTCGCCGCGCGCAGCGTGTACTCGAACTCCTCGCCCTGGTCGTAGATCGCCGCGTTGTTCGGGGTCGCGGGAGCGCGCGTGGTCGGGAACATCTTGATCAGCGTGTCGCCCGGCGCGAACGGCCCGATCAACGGCGTATTGTCGGCGACGACGATCTGCACCGTGCCGTCATTGGCGAAGCTGCTCGCAGGGTCGAGATCGCCCGAGATCGTGAACAGCCGCGCGCCGGCGGGCAGCGACGGGTCGGGCTCGACGCCGGTGGTGCCGTAGACGAACCGCGTCGGGCCGGATTCCGTCGTCATGCCGACGAAGAAATCATCCTGCCCGGCGGGCGGCGAGCGCGGGGATCCGTTGGCCTGCGTGATGTTGAAGCGCAGCACCCACCGCGTGCCGCTCGGCAACACGCCGTTCGGGATGCCGCGCACCTTGAAGTTCAGCACGAGCTTGCCGGCCAGCGGCCCGGTCTGGGGCTCCGCTACGCGAATCGACTCGATGTCGACGGTCGGCTCGAAACCGGGCGGCGCGTTGAGCTGGTCGCCGGGATCGTCGGTGATCTGGGTCTTGCCCGGCATCGTGCAGACGGTTTCGCCGTCGGCCGGGGAGGGAATCGCGAGCGCAACCGTGAACGGCCGCCCGTACATCGGCTTGAGATCGGTATCCGTGCCGGTGCTTCCGGCCGGGCTCGGTGCGAAATCCACGAAGCCGTTGGCATCGGCGCTGGTCGCCGCGACATTGTGGACCGGCGCTCCGGCGGGCGGATATCCGAGGCGGCTGTAGGGGACGCGGATCGTCACGACGTTACCGTTGCGCGTCACGCTGCTCGCGGGCGCGGTGTTTCCGGGCCCCGGAGCGGGGATCGTCACCGTGGTGCTCGTCGCGACGACGCTCGTCTCGTAGTGCCGGCCGTTGGGATTGTGCGCAACGCGGTACGTGAACGATGCGGCCGAGCCGAACGCCGTGGCATTGCGCAGCGTGAGCCGGTACGCGACTCCCGCGACGCCGGGACCTTCCGTGTATTCCTGGGCGGTGAGCTTGACCACGTCTGCGGCACCGGCGACTCCACTGTCGGCATCGCCGTCGAAGATCGTCACCTCGGTCCCGGCCGCGCCCTGGCCGGCGTTCGGGGTCCCGAGCGCGTCGAGCGCCGCGATCACGTCGAGCAGGCCCGCGCCATATCCGAAATGGATCGTGCTGCCGGGGTTCTGCGGGTCTTCGATGTAGCTCGCGTTGAGCTTGACCTTGCGCGCGGTGTCTTGGATGAGCTCCTCGGCGTCCGCGGGAGTCAGCAGTGGCTCGGCCTGGTACAGCAGCGCGAGCGCGCCGGCTACGTGCGGCGTCGCCATCGAGGTGCCGGATATCGTGCCGTAATGCGGCTGCCACCGCGTCTCCGCGCCGGTCGCACAGACGCCCTGACCGGGTTC
>DATLNY010000021.1:0-6426 GCA_035536495.1 Candidatus Saccharimonadia bacterium
TGAGGTCGGCATAGCGCTGGCGGTAGCGCGTCTCGATGTCGGCGAGGCCGTGCCACTTGTCCGGCAGCGGGCGCAGCGACTTCGACAACAGCCGCAGCGATTCGCACTTGAGCGAGAGCTCGCCGGTGCGGGTGCGCATCAGCGTGCCCTCGCATCCGAGGATGTCACCGACGTCGCATTCCCTGAACGCGTCGTACGCGGGGTCTCCGAGCGTACCCTGGTGCACGAACAGCTGGATGCGCCCCGTCATGTCCTGCAGCTGCGCGAAGCTGACCTTGCCCTGCACGCGCTTCAGCACCAGCCGGCCGGCGATGCGCACGCGCCGCTGCGCGGCTTCGACCGCATCGGCCTCGATCCCCTCGAAATCGCGCTGCAGGTCGCCCGAGAACGCGTCGGGACGGAAGTCGTTCGGATACGCGATGCCGCGCGCGCGGATCGCGTCGAGCTTCGAGCGCCGCTCGGCGATGAGACGGTTTTCGTCCTGGGGTTCGGCGCCGGGCGCGGCAGCCTCATGCTCATTCATCTCGGATGCGTCCTGGAGTCCATCCACCCTCTCACCGTCATTCCCGCGAAAGCGGGAATCCATTGTCGCGTATCGGCGGCTTGAGAATGGATTCCCGCTTGCGCGGGAATGACGATAGGGAAGGGCGTGCTCAACCCGCGCGCTTCGAGCCGGCCTCGAGGCCCTGCTTCAGGCTCGCCTCGATGAACCCGTCGAGGTCGCCGTCTAGCACGCGCTGCGTATCGGTGCGCTCGACGCCGGTGCGCAGGTCCTTGATGCGCGACTGGTCGAGCACGTAGTTGCGGATCTGCGAGCCCCAGCCGATGTCGGACTTCGTCGCCTCGAGCCGGTCCTTCTCGACGTTGCGGATCTGGACCTCGCGCTCGTAGAGCTTCGCTTTCAGCATCTTCATCGCGCGGTCCCGGTTCGAGTGCTGCGAGCGCTCGGTCTGGCACGCGACGACCGTGTTGGTCGGCACGTGCGTGATGCGCACCGCCGACTCGGTCTTGTTGACGTGCTGGCCGCCGGCGCCCGACGCGCGATAGACGTCGGTGCGAAGGTCCGCCGGATTGATCTCGATGTCGATGTCGTCATCGACCTCGGGGGATACGAACACCGACGAAAACGACGTGTGGCGACGCTGGTCGGCGTCGAACGGCGACTTGCGCACGAGCCGGTGCACGCCGATCTCGGTCTTGAGCCAGCCGTAGGCGTAGTCGCCCTCGACGCGGAACGTCGCGCTCTTGATGCCGGCGACCTCGCCTGCGGATGCTTCGAGCAGCTCGGTCTTCCAGCCGCGGTCTTCGCACCAGCGCAGGTACATGCGCAGCAGGATCTCGGCCCAGTCCTGCGCCTCGGTGCCGCCGGCGCCGGCCTGGATGTCGACGAACGCGTTGTGCGTGTCCATCTCGCCCGAGAACATGCGCTGGAACTCGAGCGCCTCGACCTGCGCGCGCAGCCGGTCGACGTCGGCGACGACCGCGTTCGCGGTGTCTTCGTCGTCCTCGGCGATCGCAAGCTCGAGCATCTCGCGGTTGTCCGCGATGCCGTGCGTCAGCGCCGTCAGGCCGTCGACGATCTTCGCGAGCCGCGCGCGCTCGCGGCCGAGCTCCTGCGCGCGCTTCGCGTCGTCCCAGACGTTCGGGTTCTCGAGCTCGCGCGTGACTTCCTCGAGCCGTTCGCGCTTCGTGTCGTAGTCAAAGATACCCCCTGAGCGAGGCGACCCGCTCCGAGAGATCCCCGAGCAGCGCGGTCACGGGATTCGTTTCGATCATGTCGACGTTGCGTTCCGGAAAAACGCGTGATGCTATCAGAGGGCGCGGAACCGATCGCGAGCGCGGTCGGCCTGAGGCTCAGCGCTCCGCCGCGGCGGGTGGCGCCGCGGACGGCGCCGGCTGCGCGGCGGCCACGATCGAGGCCGACAGCTGTGCGAGCTGCTCGGCCGTTTCGGCGAGCGTCACGCCGACGCGCTCCGCGCCCGCCGCGGTCAACTGCGTGCGGTTCTTCTCGATGCCCTCGGCGAGCAGGCTGAAGCGCCCGACCACGATTGGCGTCGCGCGGTGCGCCGCGCGCGCGCGCATGCAAAGGTATTTCGCCTGCGCGAGCCCGCCCGGCGGCACCGAGGCGATGCAGACCAGCGCGGGCGCCTCGCGCCCGATCAGACCGACGAGGTCGGACGCGAGATGGTCGGTCGAGGCGACCTGCCATTCGTATCGCAACGGATCGAGCAGCTCGCGCAGCATCGTCAAGGCCGCGTCGTCGGTCGCATCGCGCGCGGGAAAGGCGAGCAGCTTGACGCGCGCGGCTGCCTGCGCCGGTTCTGCCGCGACCTCCGGCACCGCCGGCGCCGCGCGCACCACGCGCGTTTCGGCGGCCGGTTGCCGGGCCTCGCCGCTCGCCTCGGCGATCGCCTCCGCCTTCGCCTCCTTCGCTTCGGCCTTCGCCTCGGCCCTGGCCTCCTTCGCGTCCGCCTTCGCCTCGGCCTTCGCTTCCTTCGCCTCGCGCTTGTCGTCGGCGACGCCTTGCCTGACGTCCGCCGCGCGCGCGCGCGCGCCGAGCTCCTCGGCGATCTGCCGCGTCGCACGCACGACGAAGTCCTGACCCGCCTCGTCGAGCTTGCCCGCGCGCAGGTCGGCGCGCGCCATCGCGAGCGCGGGCATCAGGATTCCGTCGTAGACCTCGGCGAGCGAAAGGCGCGTCGCCTGGTCTTCGGCGAGCTCGGCGGCCTCGTCCTGGTCGCGCGCGAGCAGGCGCTGGTAGTAGCGGATCGGCGGCTCGAGCGCGGGCCGGTCACCGAGCATCGTCTCGAAGAAACGCAGGTGCGGCACGTGCTTGCCGAGCACGACGAGGCAGACCGTCAACGGCGAGGCGAGCACGAGGCCGACCGGGCCCCAGAACCAGGTCCAGAACGCGACCGAGACGAGCAGTGCGGCCTGCGACACGCCGATGCCGCGGCCGTACATGACCGGCTCGACGGCCATGTTCGTGATGAGCTCGAGCACGCCGAACAGCGCGACGACCATCAGTGCGGTCGACCAGTCGCGCGAGATCAGCAGGCTCAGTGCGATCGGCAGCAGCGCCGCCAGCCACGGGCCGAGGTACGGGATGTATCGAAGCAGCGCGGCGAAGAACCCCCACAGCGGTGCGTACGGCACGCCGATCAGGAGCAGGCCGAGCATCACCGCGACGCCGAAGCCGGCATTGACGAGGAGCTGCATCAGCAGGTACCGGCTGATCCGCTCGCCGGCGTCGTCGAATGCGCGCGTCGTCTCGGCGAGCTGCACCTGCCCGACCAGCGCGATAACGCGATCGCGCAGGTCCTCGCGATTGATCAGCATGAAGATCATCAGCACGAGCACTAGGCCCGCGTTCGCGAGAGGCTCGAGCATCGGGCCTGCGACCGACCAGATGTCGGACAGCCCGAACGGCCCCTCCTCCTCGACGATCTTCACCGGCTGCGGCCGCTCGCTGCCCTTCGGCAGCGGCTGCTCGACGACCGGCGCCTGGTCGAGCTGGCTCGCGATGCGCTCTGCGACGACCTGCACCTTGTCGACGAGACCCTCGCGGCCGCGCGCGCGAAGGGTCGCGATCTTCGCGTTGATGTTCGGCTCGTAGCGCGGGTACGTGTCGACGAGGCTCTTGATCTGACGCGTTACGGACCACGTCACCGCAACGGCGGCCCCGAGCGCGATGAACGTCACGAGCACGACCGCAATCGCGCGCCCGAGCCCGCGCCGTTGCAGCCAGCTCACCGCCGGCGCGAGCAGGAACGTCAGCAGGATCGCGAGCGCGACGGGGATCAGCACGACGCGCGCCCAGTACAGGAAGCCGAGCACGATCGCGAGGCCGAGCAGCATCGGCAACGATCTCGACATCGCGGGCGCCTGCGGTGTCATGCGACGGTCCAGGCTCGCGTCAGCGCGCGCTCGCCACCGATCTGCCGCTGTGCGATGCGCTCGAGCCCGGCATGGACGATCGGCCAGGCCCCGTCCATCGCGGCACTGTCGCCGGCACGGTGTCGTTCGAGCGGCGCGGTCAGGCTCGGCGAGCCGGGCGTCGGCGTAGTCATCGAGCCGCAGTGTATCGCCTCGATGCCAAGGCGCTCTATTCGATCGGCTCGAGATGCCGCACGACGCACTGGACGCGACGCTCACCTCGCCACGTATCGAGCGCGAGCGAGTAGGCCGCGCGGACGCGCCCCGCATTCGGCGCGCTGTCGCTCGCGCCGAAATGGATCGCGTCGACTTCCGTACCGCAGCCCTCGAACGCGAGGCGCGCTTTCCAGTGCCGCGCGCCGACGACACGCGCGTCGCACACCGCGAACCGGTTGTCGAACACCGGTTCGGGAAACGCCTGGCCCCAGGGGCCACCGACCGAAATCGCGTGCGCGAGCTCGTACGTCACATCGCAGCCACGCAACTCGCCGTCGGTGACGCATTCCGCGCCGCCGCCGCCGGGGCCGAGCTGGCGCTCGGCCTCCGCCTCGAACGCTGCGGCGAACGCCGCGAGGGCGCCGGCGGCGAGCGTCAGCCCCGCCGCCATCGCGTGGCCGCCGAATCTCAGGATCATGCCGGGGTGCCGCGCATCGATCGTCGCGAGCGCGTCGCGCAGGTGGAACCCCGCGACCGAACGGCCCGAGCCGCGCCACTCCGGCGCTGCGCCCTCGCCCGGCGCGAACGCGAACACCGGGCGCGCAGTGCGCTCCTTGATGCGCGAAGCGACCAGCCCGACGATGCCGGCGTGCCAGCCCGTATCGTGCAGGCAAAGCCCGGCGCTGCTCGCGCCGATGCGTGCAAGCGACGCCGCGACGATCGCCTCGGCCTGCTCGACCATCCCGGTCTGCAGCTCGCGCCGCTCGGCGTTGATCGCATCGAGCCGCGCGGCGAGCGCGAGCGCAGCCGCGTCGTCGTCGCACAGCAGGCACTCGATCCCGATCCGCATGTCCTCGAGCCGCCCCGCCGCATTGAGCCGCGGTCCGAGCGAGTAGCCGAGATCGCTCGCCTGGGCCTGCGCCGGATCGCGCTTCGCGACCGCGAACAGCGCGCGGATGCCCGCACACGCGCCGCCGCCGCGCATGCGTCGCAGCCCGGCCTGCACGAGCACCCGGTTGTTGAAATCGAGCGGCACGAGGTCCGCGACGGTGCCGAGCGCAACGAGGTCGAGCAGCACCGCGAGCTCGGGCTCGCGCCCCGCGAAGACGCCGGCGGCGCGCAGGCGTGCGCGCGTCGCGAGCAGCAGGTAGAACATCACGCCGACGCCCGCGAGCGCCTTGCTCGGGAACGCATCGTCGTCGAGGTTCGGATCGACGATTGCGTCGGCATCCGGCAGTGTCGCGCTTGGCAGGTGATGGTCGGTGACGACGACGCCGTAGCCCGCGCGCCGCGCCGCCGCGACGCCGGCGATCGCGGCGATGCCGTTGTCGACCGTCACGAGCAGCGTGCCGCGCGGCGCATCGATCGACGCGACGAGCGCGGGCGTCAGGCCGTAGCCGTCGATGAGGCGGTTCGGCACGCAGTAGCGAACGTCGCGCGCGCCGAGCATTCGCAGTCCGCGCACCGCGACCGCGACGCCGGTCGCACCGTCGGCGTCGTAGTCACCGACGATCACGATCGGCCGGCCATCCGCGATCGCGTCGCAGACGCACGCGCTCGCGCGATCGAGGCCGCCCATCGTGTCGGGCGGCGACAGCCGTGCGAGCCGGTGGTCGAGCTGCTCGCTCGCATCGATCCCGCGCGCGGCGTAGATGCGCGCGAGCACCGGATGGATGCCCGCGAGCGAAGGCGTCGCGACCGCAGCGCGGCGCACGATCCGCGCGGGTGTCATGCGGCCTTGCGCCAGAACCGCCAGCGATGCGAGCTGCGGTAGCGGAAGCGCTCGCCGCTCCACGCCTCGAGCTCGAGCGCGTCGATCGAGCGACCGAGGCGGCGCGTGACGAGCGCGTGGCCTTCGGCGCAGAACCACTGCCATTGCGCTGCGTTCCAGCAGTCCAGCAACGCCGGCACCTCGGCATCGCCGAGTTCTCCGGGCGACACGAGCGCGGCACCGGCGCCGCGTGCAAGCGCGCGCAGCACGCGGTCGGCTCCGGCGACGGCCTTGAAGCTGCGCGAGAGCTCGGGCCTGCGCCCGCCGCCCCAGAACCACAGCGTGTTCGCCGCGAGCGCCCCGCGTGCGACGCGCGCGATGTTGACCGGGTGGTTGTGCAGCGTGACCTGCGCCTCGTTGAGCAGGCGTCGCCACTTCGCGCCGTCACGGCCCGCAGGCAGGTGGGCCTCGAGATCGTCCCCGAGGATATCCTCGGGATCGGGCGCCGCCGGGACCTGTTCGGAAACGAGCCCGCGCAGGAACCAGCGGTCGGGCGCCGCGGCGGACAGCTCGAAACCGGCGTCGCCGAACAGGGGTTTCAGCTCGCGCACGAGCGCGTCGGA
>DATLNY010000022.1:0-7573 GCA_035536495.1 Candidatus Saccharimonadia bacterium
TCCATTCGCGACGATCAAGGCGATGTTCGAGACCGTCGCGATGGCGAAGGTTTCGGGCAGCGCGCTCGAGGCGAAGGAGCTCGGCCTCTTGCGCGCGACCGATCCCGTCGTCTTCAACGCGCACGAGCTGCTGCACGTCGCGATCAGCTATGCGCGCTCGCTCGCCGAGAGCGCTTACCGTCCGCCACTCGCGTCGCGGCAGATCGCGGTCGCAGGCGACGCCGGCATCGCGACGCTCAAGATGATGCTCGTCAACATGCTCGAGGGCGGCTTCGTCTCGAAGCACGATTTCGAGGTGTCGTCGCGCATCGCAACGGTGCTTTGCGGCGGCGAGGTCGAGCGCGGCTCGCTCGTCGACGAACAGTGGCTGCTCGACCTCGAGCGCACGCATTTCGTCGCGCTCGCGCAGATGCCGAAGACGCAGGAAAGGATCATGCATACCCTGAAAACCGGAAAACCGTTGCGCAACTGAAACGAACGAGCGGAGCGATTGGCGCTCGCGCCGACGGTCACATCGAAAATGGATTCCCGCTTGCGCGGGAATGACGGAGCGGTGGTGGTGGGACACGACATCGGGTGATCGACATGACAAGACAGGTCCAGGATGCGTACATCGTCGCGGCGCGGCGCACCGCGGTCGGCAAGGCGCCGCGCGGCGCGTTCCGCAATACGCGGCCCGACGACCTGCTCGCGCACGCGATCCGCGGCATGCTCGCGGACGTGCCCTCGCTCGACACCGCGACGATCGAGGACGCAATCATCGGCTGCGCGATGCCCGAGGCGGAGCAGGGAATGAACGTCGCGCGCATCGCCGTTCTGCTCGCGGGACTGCCCGACACGGTGTCCGCGATGACGATCAACCGCTTCTGCTCGTCCGGCCTGCAGGCGGTCGCGACCGCGGCCGACCGCATCCGCGTCGGCGAAGCCGACGTCATGCTCGCCGGCGGTACCGAGAGCATGAGCATGGTGCCGATGATGGGGTTCCGCCCGTCGATCAATCCCGACGTGTTCGCCGACGAAAACGTCGCGATCGCGTACGGCATGGGCATCACGGCCGAACGCGTCGCCGAGCGCTGGAAAGTCAGCCGCGCCGACCAGGATGCATTCGCGTATGCGTCGCACCAGAAGGCGACCGCGGCGACGAAATCGGGGGAGTTCCGCGACGAGATCCTCCCGTACACGCTCGAGGACCGCTATCCGAACCTCGCGCGGCGCGACGTCAAGGCCGACGCGCGCACGATCGACGCCGACGAAGGCCCGCGCGCCGACTCGACCCTCGAGGCGCTCGCGGGGCTGAAGCCCGTGTTCCGGGCCGGCGGCAGCGTCACGGCCGGCAACAGCTCGCAGATGTCCGACGGCGCGGGCGCGGTCCTGCTCGCCAGCGAGCGCGCGATCAAGGAGCACGGCCTCGTGCCGCTTGCGCGCTTCGTCAGCTACGCGGTCGCGGGCGTGCCGCCCGACATCATGGGCATCGGTCCGATCGCGGCGATCCCGAAGGCGCTCGCGCTCTGCAACGTGCGACGAGACGATCTCGACTGGATCGAGCTCAACGAGGCGTTCGCCGCGCAGGCGCTCGCGGTGATCCGCGAGCTGGGGCTCGATCCCTCGCGCATCAATCCGCTCGGCGGCGCGATCGCGCTCGGGCATCCGCTCGGCGCGACTGGCGCGGTGCGCACCGCGACGATCGTCAACGGGCTGCGCCGGCGCAAGCAGCGCTACGGCATGGAGACGATGTGCATCGGCACGGGCATGGGCGCCGCCGGCCTCTTCGAACGCGTCTGAGACGCGCCGCGCCGGCCCGCCCGTGAAGCTCGTCGGCGTCGCGATGGTGCGCAACGAGGCCGACATCGTCGAGGCGTTCGTGCGCCACAACCTGCGCGTGCTCGACCACCTCGTCGTCATCGACCACGGCTCCGACGATGCGACCGGCCGCATCCTCTTGCGCCTGCGCGAGGAGGGGCTGGCGTTGACGCTGGGGCTCGACCGCTCGGTCGCGTTCGAGCAGGGTCGCGTCGTCAGCACCGCGATGCGCGCCGCGCTCGCGTCGAACGATGCGGACTTCGGCTTCGCGTTCGATGCCGACGAGTTCATCGTCGCGGAGTCCCGCGTCGCGCTCGAGCAGTCGCTGGCCCGGCTCGGCGACGACGACGTCGGCGCCATTCGCTGGTCGCTCTACGTCCCGTCGCCGGACGCCGCCGCGCACGACCACCCGTTCGCGCGCCTGCGCCACCGCGTCGTCGACGAGCGCGTCACGATGCGCAAGGTCGTCGTGCCGCGCACGTTCGCGACACGCCCCGATCGATGGATCGATGCCGGCAACCACTGGGTGTTCGACGCCGGGCCGGGCCGGCAATCGATCGTCGCGGCGCTCGACATCGATGCGCGCCTCGCGCACCTGCCGTTCCGCTCGGTCGCCCAGACGGCGCAGAAAGTCGTGCTCGGCTACTTCGCGCAGCGCCTCGCGTTCGGCGGCGGCGAGGCGACCGCGCACATCGGTTGGCACTGGCGCCACGTCTACGACCGCATCCTCGAGCGCGGCCTCGAACCGGCCGACCTCGCACTGCTCGCGAAGCAGTCCTATCTCGGCGGACGGCCGTTCGAGCATGCCGCCGAGCTCAGCGCGCCCGACTGCGTCGAGGACCCGCTGCCGATTCGCGACGACCTGCGCTACACCGATGCGGCGAGCGTCGATCCGCTCGCGCGCCTCGCGCAATGGATCGAACGGCTGCTCGATTCGAGCGCGCGATGAGGGTGAGCTGGCGGCGCAGTACGCGCGTGAACGCTCGCGGGGACTAGACGCGCGCGAGCGCCTGCTCGAGGTCCGCGACGAGCCCGTCGGCGTCCTCGAGCCCGATCGAGAGGCGCACGAGGTTGACCGGCACGCTCGCGAGCTGCTCGTGTCCGCGCCAGTCGCGCACGCCCGCGACCGGAAAGCACAGCGATTCGTGCCCGCCCCACGACGCCGACATCAGGAACCGCTCGAGCGCATCGCAGAAGCGCTCGACGCCGGCGATCCCGCCCGCGAGCTCGATCGAGAGCAGCCCGCTGCCGCGGCGCAACTGCCGTGCCGTCAGCGCAGCCTGCTCCGCGTCGGACGCGTGCGGATAGTGCAGCCGCATCACCTTCGGATGTCGCGCGAGGAACTGCGCGACCGTCGCGGCGGTCGTCGCGATCCGTTCCATGCGCAGCGGGAACGTGCGCAGCCCGCGCAGCACGAGCCACGCGTCGTGCGGCGCAAGGATCGCGCCGAACGTCATGTACGGCCCCGCGAAGATCTCGCGGCAGATCGCGTCCGACGCGCAGACCGCGCCGGCAAGCACGTCGCTGTGGCCGTTGAGGTACTTCGTCGCAGAGTGCACGACGACGTCGATGCCGAGCGCGAGCGGCGACTGGCCGAGCGGCGTCGCGTAGCTGTTGTCGCAGATCGTGCGGATGCCGCGATCCTGCGCAAGCGCGGCGATCGCGGCGAGGTCCTGCTGCTCGAACGTCAGCGAGTTCGGGCTTTCGAGCACGATCGCGCGCGTCGTGTCGCGCAACGCGGTCGCGACGGCCGCGGGATCGCGCGCATCGACGAACGTGACCTCGACCCCGAAGCGCGGCAACCAGCCCTTCAGCAGCGCGCGCGTCCACGCGTACGGCTTGTCGACCGCGACGACGTGGTCGCCCGCGCGCACCGACGAGAGCACCGCCGCGGCAACGGCCGCGGCGCCGGAGCCGAACACGAGGCACTGCTCGGCACCCTCGAGCGCCGCGAGCTTCGCGCGCAGGATCTGCGTCGTCGGGTTGTTGCCGCGCGTGTAGACGTGGTTCGCGTACTCGTCGGCCATCGCGCGGCGCATCGCCGCGACGCTGTCGTGCGCGAACATCGTCGTCTGGTGCACCGGCGGCACGACTGCATTCTCGTAGCGGCCGCGCTCCTCGCCGAGGTGGTTGATGATGAAGCTGAGGTCCATGGCGGCGTCGCTCCGGAGTTGCGCGCACGATAACGGCAAGCTGCGCACGCGGCACGCGGCGCTGCGCGGGACCTGAAACGCAACGAAAGAGGCCCCGCATTGCGGGGCCTCGGGTCGGGACGCGAATGCAGTGCTTTCAGTCGCCCATCTGACGCTGGCGGTGCTCCCAGCGTTCCTGCGCGTCGAGCGACAGCGTCGCGATCGGACGCGCCTCGAGCCGCTCGAGCCCGATCTCCTCGCCGGTCTCCTCGCAGTAGCCGTATTCGCCCTCGTCGATGCGGCGCAGCGCCTTGTCGATCTTCGAGATCAGCTTGCGATAGCGGTCGCGCGTGCGAAGCTCGAGCGAGTTCTCGGTCTCGCGCGTCGCACGCTCGGCCTCGTCGCCGACGTCGCGGACTTCCTCGCGGAGGTTGTCGATCGTCTGCTTCGACTCCTCGACGAGCTCGGCGCGCCAGTTGACGAGCTTCTGGCGGAAGTACTCGACCTGCATCGAGCTCATGTACGGCTCGGTCTGCTTCGGGCGGTAGCCCGGCGACAGGATCGGGCGCGACGCGTCGTTGCCCTTCAGCCCCGGCTTGCGCGGCGTGCGCCCCTGCACGCCCGACTTGATCACCGCGACGGCGACGGCAGCCTTGCCAGGCGTGGTCGCGCTCGCGCGCGCGCCGCCCGATGGCGACGGCGCGGCGCTCGCAGCGGGCTTTGCGGCAACGGGGAACGTGCGTACCGGCTGGGCCGGCTTCGACGCCGGAACCGACTTCGCGACGAACCTGGCGGGCTTGCCCGGTTTGGCGGCCGGCGCCGGCTTTGCGAACGATTTCGCCGCAGGCTTCGCCGTGGGTTTCACCGGCGGTTTCGCCGCGGGCCTCGCGGCCTTCACGGGCCTCTTCGCCGCGGCGGACGTTTTCTTCGGTGCGGGCTTCGCGTGCGACGCGCCGCGCGCCTTCGCAGCCGGCGCTTTCTTCGGCGCAGGCTTCGCAGCCTTCTTCGGCGGCGACTTCTTCGCGACGGGCCGCGTCTTCGCCGAGGGCTTTGACTTGGCCGGCTTGCGGGACGCCTTGGCGGCTGCGGCTTTCCTGGGTGCTGGTCGTTTCGCCACGCTGGTTGATTCCTCGTTCGATTGAAGCCGGGCGCGGGCGCAGGTCGCGCGCCGCGACGCGCGCGCTCGGCGCAGGCCGTGTCCGCCGGCCCGGTTGTCCCCGGGCGGCCGCGTGTTATAGCTTAAGACCCCCCATGCGGCAACAAACGTGGAACAGCGAGGGCGGGCCATGTACCTCGCGACTTCGATACCGCGCACCGCAGCGGCTGCCGCGATCCGGTTCTACCGGTTCGCGCTGAGCCCGCTGCTCGGATCCCGATGCAGATTCCATCCGAGCTGCTCGGCGTACGCCGAGGAAGCGATGCTGCGGCACGGGCTCGTGCGCGGCTCGCTGCTTGCGGCGAGCCGCATCGCGCGTTGCAACCCGATGTGCGAGGGCGGCCTCGATCCGGTCCCCGATACCTTCACCCTGCGACGCCCACGGAGTTGAGCGACCCGACATGGACCAGTTGATCCGCAACGCGACGATCGTCAACGAAGGCCGGCGCCTGCAGGCGGACCTGCGGATTCGCCGGGGCCGCATCGAGTCGATCGATGCATCGCTCGCGGCGCGCGAGGGCGAGGTCGTGTTCGATGCCGGCGGGCGCCTGCTGCTGCCCGGTCTGATCGACGATCAGGTCCACTTCCGCGAGCCCGGCCTCGAGCACAAGGCGACGATCGCGACCGAATCGCGCGCGGCGGTCGCCGGCGGCATCACGACGTTCATGGACATGCCGAACACGCGCCCGCCGGCCGTCACGCAGGCCGCGCTCGCGGACAAGTTCGCGCGCGCAGCGGTCAGCTCCGTCGCGAACTATTCGTTCTACCTCGGCGCGACCAACGACAACATCGACGAAATCCGCCGCACGCCGCACGGCGCGGCCTGCGCGCTCAAGGTGTTCATGGGCGCCTCGACCGGCAACATGCTCGTCGACGATCCCGCCACGCTCGACGCGATCTTCCGCGACGCGCCGCTGCTCGTCGTGACGCATTGCGAGGACACGCCGACGATCGAGGCGAACCTCGCGGCGGAGCGGGCCGCGCACGCGGGACCGCTCGACGTCACGCGTCATCCGTACATCCGCTCGCGCGAGGCCTGCATCAAGTCGTCGCGCCTCGCGATCGAGCTCGCGCGCCGCCACGACGCGCGGCTGCACATCCTGCACGTCAGTACCGCAGACGAGCTCGCGCTGTTCGACCGCGGCCCGCTCGCGCGCAAGCGCATCACCGCCGAGACCTGCACGCATTTCCTGCACTTCGACGCGGACGACTACCCGCGGCTCGGCAATCGCATCAAGTGCAACCCCGCGATCAAGCTCGCGTCGGACCGCCGCGCGCTGATCGCGGGGCTGCGCGACGGGCTCCTCGACGTGCTCGCGACCGACCACGCGCCGCACACGGCCGACGAGAAGAACCAGTCGTACGAGCAGGCACCCGCGGGCCTGCCGCTCGTGCAGCACCACCTCCAGGCTGTGCTCGAGCGGGTCCACGAGGGCGAGATCCCGATCGAGACTCTCGTCGAGCGTGCGTGCCACGCACCAGCGGTGCTGTTCGGCGTGCGCGACCGCGGATTCGTGCGCGAGGGCTTCCATGCCGACCTCGTGCTCGTCGACATGCAGCGGTCGCAGTTCGTCCGGCGCGAGGAAGTGCTGTCGAAGTGCGGCTGGTCGCCGTTCGAGGGGCAGAAGTTCCGCTCGACGGTCGTCGCGACCTGGGTCAACGGCCACCGCGCCTGGCACGACGGCCGGCTCGACGACTCGGTGCTCGGGCAGCGCGTCGAGATCACGCGGGCTCGCGACTGATGCGCTTGCGCGCGGGGCTCGCCGCCGTGCTGTCGTGCGCGGCCTCGGCGCATGCGGCCTGCCCGCTCGACCTGCCCCGGGACTTCGGCCAGGGATCGCTCGTCATCGGCCGCACCGGGCCGGGTTGCTCCGTCACGGTCGACGGGCGCGCCGTGCGCGTCGCGAGCGATGGTCGATTCGTCTTCGGCATCGCGCGCGACGCGCGCCGCGTCGCGCTCGCAACCGGCGACGGAACCCGCGTCGCGCGGGCGATCGCGCCGCGCGCGTACCGGGTCGAGCACGTCGACGGCGTCCCGCCCGCGACCGTCGCGCCGCCGCCGGCGATCGCGGCGCGCATTGCGCGCGAGCAGGCGCGTGTCGCGAAGGCCCGCGAGCACGATGCGGACCGGGCCGATTTCGGCGCCGGCTTCGTCCGCCCGGTCGCCGGCCGGACTAGCGGTGTCTACGGCAGCACGCGGGTCCTCAACGGCACGCCGAAGGATCCGCACTACGGCCTCGATCTCGCGGCCCCGACCGGCACGCTCGTCAGGGCGCCGGCCGCCGGCGTCGTGACACTCGCCGAGAAGGACCTGTACCTGACCGGCGGCACGGTGTTGCTCGATCACGGCCACGGCGTTTCGTCGGTGTTCCTGCACCTGTCGCGCGTCGACGTCGCGGTCGGCGCGCGCGTCGCACGCGGCGCGCCGCTCGGCGCGGTCGGTGCGACGGGACGCGCTTCGGGGCCGCACCTGCACTGGGGCCTC
>DATLNY010000023.1:0-2592 GCA_035536495.1 Candidatus Saccharimonadia bacterium
GTCGGTTTTCCGTGCGATCAGGCCGCCTTCGCAGCGCCGGCGCCCGCCAGCTGCCGCAACACGTAGTGCAGGATGCCGCCGTGTCGGTAGTACTCGACTTCCTTCGGCGTCAGCAGCAGCACCTGCACCGGGAAGCGCACCTCGCCCGCGGCGCCGCGCGCGACGACCGTGATCGTGCGCGCCGCGCCATCCTCGAGACCAGCGAGCTCGAAGACTTCGGTGCCCGTGAGCCCGAGCGTCTGCGCGTTCTGCCCGGGCATGAACTGCATCGGCAGCACGCCCATGCCGACGAGGTTCGAGCGGTGGATCCGCTCGAAGCTTTCGGCGATGACGGCCTTGACGCCGAGCAGCATCGTGCCCTTCGCGGCCCAGTCGCGTGACGAGCCCGTGCCGTATTCCTTGCCCGCGAGGATCACGAGCGGAACCATGTCGGCCTTGTACTGCATCGCCGCATCGTAGATCGGCATCACCTCGCCGGTCGGCTGGTGCGCGGTGACGCCGCCCTCGACGCCCGGAACCAGCAGGTTCTTGATGCGGATGTTCGCGAACGTGCCGCGCAGCATCACGTCGTCGTTGCCGCGTCGCGCGCCGTAGGAATTGAAGTCGACCTTCTGCACGCCACGCCCGACCAGGAACTTTCCCGCAGGCGAGTCGGCGCGGATGTCGCCGGCCGGCGAGATGTGATCGGTCGTGATCGAGTCGCCGAACATCCCGAGGCAGCGTGCGCCGTGGATGTCGTTGATGCGGCCGACCTGCAGCGTCATGCCGTCGAAATACGGCGGGTTCTTGATGTAGGTCGAGGCCGCGTCCCAGCGGTAGTTCTCGCCGTCCGGGGACTCGATCTGGTTCCAGCGCGAGTCGCCCGCGAAGACGTTCGCATAGCTCTGCTTGAACAGGTCCGGTCCGATCGTGCGCGCGATCGTCTCGCCGATCTCGAGGTTGCTCGGCCAGATGTCGCGCAGGTAGACCGGCGCGCCGTTGCTGCCGATCCCGAGCGGATCGGTCGTGAGGTCGATGTCGACCGTGCCCGCGATCGCATACGCGACGACGAGCGGCGGCGACGCGAGGTAGTTCATCTTGACCTCGGGGTGCACGCGGCCCTCGAAGTTGCGGTTGCCCGAGAGCACCGACGCGGCGACGAGGTCGCCTTCGGCGATCGCGGTCGACACCGGCGCCGGCAGCGGGCCCGAGTTGCCGATGCAGGTCGTGCAGCCGTAGCCGACGACGTGGAAGTTGAGCTGCTCGAGCGCGCCGAGCACGCCGGCGCGCTTCAGGTATTCCGTCACGACGAGCGAGCCGGGCGCGAGCGAGGTCTTGACCCAGGGCTTGACGCGCAGGCCCTTCGCGACCGCGTTGCGCGCGAGCAGTCCCGCGCCGAGCATGACCGCGGGGTTCGACGTGTTCGTGCACGAGGTGATCGCCGCGATCACGACCGCGCCGTCGTCGAGCGGGAAGCTCTCGGCACCCATCGCGCACATCGCGCGGCCCGGATGGTTGACCGTGCCGACCGCGGTGCCGCCACCTTCGCCCTCGAAGCGGTCGGTCGCGGGCGTGTGCTTCGCGCGCTTGGCGGTCAGCGGACCGACGTTCGCGTGGAAGTTCGCACGCATGTCCTCGAGCAGCACGCGGTCATGCGGGCGCTTCGGGCCCGCGAGGCTCGGGCGCACCGAATCGAGATCGAGCGAGAGCGTCGAGCTGAAGTCGGGCTCGCGTGCGCCGTCCTCGTCGAACAGCATCTGCGCGCGCGCATACGCCTCGACGACGCGCACGTCGGCCTCGGCGCGGCCCGTGCTTCGCAGGAACGCGATCGTCTCGACGTCGATCGGGAAGAAGCCGCAGGTCGCGCCGTACTCGGGCGCCATGTTCGCGATCGTCGCGCGGTCGGCGACCGGCAGCGCGCGCAGCCCCGGCCCGTAGAACTCGACGAACTTGCCCACGACGCCGTGGGCACGCAGCATCTGCGTGATCGTCAGCACGAGGTCCGTCGCGGTCGCGCCTTCCGGCAGCTTGCCCTGCAGGCGGAAGCCGACGACCTGCGGGATCAGCATCGACGAGGGCTGGCCGAGCATCGCGGCCTCGGCCTCGATCCCGCCGACGCCCCAGCCGAGCACGCCGATCCCGTTGATCATCGTCGTGTGCGAGTCGGTGCCGAACACCGTGTCGGGGAACGCGTACCACTCGCCGCCGCGCTGCTGCGTCATGACGACGCGCGCGAGATTCTCGAGGTTGACCTGGTGCACGATGCCGGTGCGCGGCGGCACGACGTTGAAGTTGTTGAACGCCTTCTGGCCCCAGCGAAGGAACGCGTAGCGCTCCTGGTTGCGATTGAACTCGATCAGCACGTTGAGGTCGACCGCATCGGGCTTGCCGTACTCGTCGACCTGCACCGAATGGTCGATCACGAGCTCCGCCGGCGCGAGCGGGTTGATGCGCTTCGGATCGCCGCCGAGGCGCGCCATCGCGTCGCGCATCGCGGCGAGGTCGACGACGCACGGCACGCCGGTGAAGTCCTGCAGCACGACGCGCGCGGGCATGAACGCGATCTCGGCGTCGGGCTCCTTCTTCGCGTCCCAGTTGCAGACCGCCTCGATC
>DATLNY010000024.1:0-3805 GCA_035536495.1 Candidatus Saccharimonadia bacterium
CCTGGCTTTCGGTCACGCTCGGCGTCGGCGTGGCGACATTGCTGTTCGCGGCGCGCTTGCGCAACTACATGGTGTTCCCGCTCTACACGCTTTCGAACCTGCTCGAGGCATTGCGCGAGGGCGACTACAGCCTGCGCGGCACGCGCGCGCGCCGCGGCGACGCGGTCGGCGAGGTGATCTGGGAGGTCAACGCACTCGGGCAGACGCTGCGCGAGCAGCGGCTCAAGGTCGAGGAACCGCTCGCGTTGCTGACGAAGGTGCTCGCGACGATCGACATCGCGATCTTCGCGTTCGACAGCACGCAACGGCTGCGCCTCATCAATCCGGCGGGCCAGCGACTGCTCGCGACGACGTCGGCGGCCGCGCAGGGCAAGACCGCCGAGGAGCTCGGCCTGACCGACTGCCTCGCGGTCGAATCGGCGACGACGCTGCGGCGCTCGTTCGCGGCGGGCGCCGGCGCATTCGAGGTGCGGCAGGCGACGTTCCGCGAGGGTGGCCTGCCGCACGACCTGCTCGTCATCAACGACCTGTCGCGCGCGCTGCGCGAGGAGGAGCGCCAGGCGTGGCAGCGCCTCATCCGCGTGATCGGGCACGAGCTCAACAACTCGCTCGCGCCGATCAAGTCGATGGCGGCGACCGTGCTCGACCTCGTCGGGCGCGATCCGCCTCCGGCGGACTGGCGCGAGGACGTTCACCAGGGCCTGTCGGTGATCGGGGACCGCGCCGAGTCGCTGACGCGCTTCATGCTCGGCTACACGACGCTCGCGCGATTGCCGGCGCCGACGCTGCGCGGCATCGATCTCGTCGTGATCGCGCGGCGCGTCGCGAAGCTCGAGCAGCGCCTCGCCGTGACCCTCGAAGCGCCGGCGCAGCTGCGCGTCGAGGCCGATCCAGACCAGGTCGAGCAGGCGCTCATCAATCTCGTCAAGAACGCGGTCGACGCGGCCGCACCGGTCGGTGGCGGCGTTGGCGTGCGGGTCGAGGCGCGCGGATCGAACGCCGTCATCGAGGTCGTCGACCAAGGGCCCGGGCTCGCGACGAGCGACAACCTGTTCGTGCCGTTCTTCACGACGAAGCCCGGCGGCTCCGGCATCGGGCTCGTGCTCGCGCGCCAGATCGCCGAAGCGCACGGCGGCCACGTCACGCTCGAGAACCGCCGTGTCGTACCCGGCTGCATCGCGCGCCTGACGCTGCCGTTGCCTTAGTCGACACCCGCGCAGGACTACGGTGCGGGCGCCGCCGCTTCCTGGTAGCCGAAGAACTCGCGCAGGATGTGCTCGAGCCCCGCGAACTCTGCCGGCGTCGTCTCGACGAACTGCGAGATGCCGAGCTCGTTGAGCGCGTCGTAGGCTTCCGCGTTCTCGTGCAGCTTGAGCAGAGCGGCCTTGATATCGGCCTTGATCTGCGGGTCGAGCTCGGCCGACGCGGTGAACGCAGGCCCCGGGAACTCGCGCGACGTGCGCAGCGGGATCAGGTTGCTGTACTCCTTCTGCAGAACGGTCGGCATGATCGCTGCGTCGGCCTCGCCCGCAAACATGATCTCGATGCCGTCCTTCCACGACGATGCGATCGAAAGGATGTTCGGCTGCGCGATCGGGCTCGGGAAGAACTCGAGCAGCACCGCGAATCCGAGGCTCGGGCTTTGCATCGTCACGATGTTCCGCCCGACGAGCCCGTTCAGATCGGTGACCTTGAGCTGGTCCGTGCCGGCCAGCGTGTAGCTTTGCTTCCCGGCCGCGCGCGCGAGCGGCTCGGCCTTGAACTTCGTGATGCGGTAGTCGGTGAAGTGCGCCTCGGCGAACACGAGGTCGATCGGCGCGTTGTTGCGGATCTCGCGCCAGAAGAAGATGTGGTTGCGCGGCGCCACGAGCGTGACCGTGTGGCCCGTCGAGCTGTTGAGATAGTCGATCAGCGGCTTGTAGACCTCGGCGGCCTGATCGGGTGGGTACGACGGCTCGACGAGCAGCTTGACATCGGCCGCCTCGGTCGTCGCCGCAAGAGAAAAAACGCCAGTGCCGACAATGGCTAGCGCAATCTTCTTCATCTCGTTTCCCCTCCCAGGGCGCCCGAGCCCGGTTTATCACGAACCGCCGCGCGCTGCCAGAAGCCGCTCAGCGCATCCGCACGAGCGTTGCCTCGTCTCCGCCGACCCGGAAAGCCGCTTCGCCCACCAGAGCATGCTCGTGCGCGACCGCCAGTCCTCCCACGCCGCCGTCCGCAAGGTTCAGCGAAAGCACGACGTCGGCGGCCGGCGTGCCGTCGGCCCGCACGATCGCGGCGCCCGGCTCCGGCGCGATCGCGCCGGCTTCGACGGCGAAGCGGCACAGGTGGCGCTTGTTGCGCCCGAGGAAGTGCATGCGCGCGACGATTTCCTGGCCGGGATAGCACCCCTTGTTCGTGCTGATCGCCTCGAGCGCATCGAGGCCGAGCGCATGCCCGGTGTGCGCCTCGACCGCCGCCCCCGCGAGCAGGGCAACGCCGGTGCCGACGAGGTGCGCGCGCCAGGCGTCTTCGAGGTCCTCGTTCGCGGGCTCGCCGACGACGAGCGCGAAGCCGGGAGCCAGCGGGATACGGTAGGCATCCGGCATGCCGTCGATCGCGCGAGCCGCAGCGAATTCGCCGGCGACCGCGTGCGCGGGGAACCCGGGCCGCACGGCGAGCGCGACCCGGGTCCGGAACACGAAGCGCTGCAGCCGCGCGGCGAGCTCCGGGCCTCGCGCGGCCGGCACCAGCAGGTCGAGCGCCTCGACCGTGTGGCGCACGACCGGCATCACCGCGATCGCGCGGCCCTGAGGCGAGAGACAGGCACTCCATCGCCAGCTCGCGTCGGGCATCGCGGCGACGTCGCTCGCGAGCTGGGCCTGGGCGAATGCGAGCGCGTCCTGGCCCCGCAGGGTGAGCACGTCGAATGTCGAATAGCGATACAAGGGTCGACCTGCGCTCGATCGTTGCCGTTCGCGTCGTTCCTGAGCGCAGTTGTCGCGCACCGGCGGCAAGCATTACGCTGCGCAAGCCATCGGGAACGCGCCCGGCGCAGCGCGAGCGGCGACGAACATGATAGAAGAAGCCAACGACGCGGTGCCGGAAACGCCGCGCGAGCGCGATGCGTCCGAGCGGCCGCCGCGGCCCGCCGAAAGCGGCGGACCGAAGGGCCCCGAACCGACGCGCTACGGCGATTGGGAAAAGAACGGCCGCTGCATCGACTTCCAGGGAGGGCAGGGTCCATGAGCAGCACGACGCCGGGCAAGCGACCGATGTCGCCGTTCATGATCGGGCCGTACTACAAGCCCCAGCTCACCTCGATGCTGTCGATCACGCACCGCGCGACCGGCGTGTTCCTCACCTTCGGTGCGCTGTTGCTCGCCTGGTGGCTCACCGCGCTCGCGGGTGGGCCCGAAAGCTACGCGCGGTTCGAATCGCTCGCCGGCGGGCTGCTCGGAAAGCTCGCGCTGATCGCGCTGGCGTGGTCGCTCGTGTTCCATTTCCTCAACGGCATCCGCCACCTGCTGTGGGACATCGGCTGGGGGCTCGAGGTGCCGCGCGCGTATGCGACCGGCTGGGCCGTGCTGTTCGGCAGCCTGCTCATCACCGCGCTCGTCGCATTCGTCGCGTTCGGCGATCGCGCATGAGCGCGAGCCTGCGGAATCCGCTGCAGCGCGTCCGGGGGCTCGGCTCGGCGAAATCCGGCACGCACCACTGGATCATCCAGCGCCTCACCGCGGTCGGGCTGCTGCCGCTGACGGCGTGGTTCCTCTACTCGGTGCTCGGCCTCGTCGGCGGCGAATATTCCGACGCCCGGACGTTC
>DATLNY010000025.1:0-8878 GCA_035536495.1 Candidatus Saccharimonadia bacterium
CGCGCACTTCAACGACCGGCTCGTCGAGGTCATCGACCACCTGCTTGCCGCGCCGCCGCCCGCACAGCCGGTCGAGCTCGTGCGGGTGCGCGCGTACTGGCAGTTCCGCGACCCCGCGCTCGAGGCGATGTCGGCAGGGCACAAGCTCATGGTGCGCATCGGCCCCGCGCAGGCCGAGCGCGTCAAGGTGAAGCTGCGCGCGCTGCGCGAGGCGGTCGCGGGCATGCCCGCACCGGCGGTCGACGCCGCCGATGCGCCGCAGTTGGTCGACGACGAGCTCACGCCGCCCGGGTGAATGCGCCCGACTGATAGTCGGCGATCGCCTGCTCGATCTCCTCGCGCGTGTTCATGACGACCGGCCCGTACTGGACGATCGGCTCCCGCAACGGCCGGCCCGCCAGCACGAGCGCGCGCGCGCCCTCGCGTCCCGCGCGCAGCACGATGCGCGCGCCCGCGGAGAGCACGCCCGCCTCGTGCGTGCGCAGCGTCGCCGCGCCGTCCTCGTCGCCGACGACGAGCGTGCCCTCGTAGACGTAGACGAATGCGCTGTATTCGGGATAGACCGCGTGCTCGAACCGCGCGGTCGGCGCAAGCGCCACGTCGAGATAGCTCGGGTCGGTGCTCGTGCGGTGTGTCGAAGGATTGATCGGCCCGTCGATCGAGGTGGCGCCGTCGACATACGTGCCCGCGACGACCTTGATGCGCGTTCCGTCGACCTGCGACACGGTCGGGATCAGCGCCGGCGCGATGTCGCGGTACGCGGCCGGCTGCATCTTTTCGCGCGCGGGCAGGTTGATCCAGAGCTGGAAGCCGCGCATGCGCCCTTGCGACTGCTGCGGCATCTCGGAGTGCACGATGCCGCGCCCCGCGGTCATCCACTGTACGGCGCCGGGCACGAGGTCGCCGGTGTTGCCGAGATGGTCCTCGTGGCGCATGTGCCCGTCGAGCATGTACGTGACGGTCTCGAAACCGCGGTGCGGATGCGCCGGGAAGCCACCGATGTAGTCGTCGGCGTCGTCCGACGAGAACTCGTCGAGCATCAGGAACGGATCGAGCCGTTGCGTCTGACGCGCACCGATGCTGCGGCGCAGCCGGACGCCGGCGCCGTCGGAAGTGGGCACCGCCGCGATGACGTGGGAGAGCGTGCGCGTCTGCATCGCAATGGCTCCTGCGAATCGAGTCGTGGCGTTCATGCCGCAAGCCGTGGCGCGTCGACGATCCGGTCGAGCCGCGCCGACGCTTCCGCGAGCGACGCGTCGCGCACGGCGGGGCCGAGCGCGAGCCCTTCGGCGTAAACGAACTCGACGTCGTCGATGCCGACGAATGCGAGGAACATCCGTACGAAGTCCGTCTGCGTGTCGAGCGGCGTGCCGGCGTAGCGGCCGCCGCGCGTCGCGACGACGATCGCGCGCTTGCCGCGCAGCAGCCCGACCGGACCGTCCCCGTTGTAGCGGAACGTCACGCCGGCGCGAGCGACCTGGTCGAAGTACGCCTTGAGTGTCGACGGCACGCCGAAGTTGTACATCGGCAACGCGAGCACGACCGTGTCGGCGCGCACGAGCTCCGCGATGAGCTGGTCGGAATACGCGACCGCGAGCGCCTGGCTGCCGTTGCGCCGCTCGCGCGGCAGCCCGAACGCCTCGAACGTCTCGGCCGTCAGGTGCGGCACCGGATCCGCCGCGAGATCGCGCAGCAGGACCCGACCGCCCGGATTCGCCGCACGCCATCTCGCGACGACGCGGTCGGCGAGCGTGGTCGACGCCCCGGCGGTGGAGAACAGGCTCGAATTGATCTGCAGCAGCGTCTTCATGGGTCGGTACCTCGGTTCGGATCGGTGACGCCATTGACGCATTTGCGGAATCAATAAAAAAGCGCAAAATACTGGCGCCATCGATCCATAAAGCCGATAGATCATGTCCAACCCACGGATTTCGCTCGACCAGTGGCGCGCGCTCGTCGCGGTCGTCGATGCAGGCGGCTACGCGCAGGCTGCGAGCAGGCTCAACAAGAGCCAGTCCGCGGTCACCTATTCCGTGCAGAGGCTCGAGTCGCTGCTGGGCGTCAAGGCCTTCGAGATCCACGGCCGCAAGGCGGTGCTGACGCCGACGGGCCGCCTGCTCCATCGGCGTGCGCGCGCGCTGCTCGAGGAAGCCGACGCGATCGAACGCGCAAGCCGCAGCCTCTCCGCCGGCTGGGAGGCCGAGATCCGCATCGCGGTCGAGATCATCTTCCCGACGTACCTGCTGCTCGCGACGCTCGACCGCTTCGGCGCAGACAGCCCGCACACGCACATCGAGCTGTTCGAATCAGTGCTCGGCGGCACGCAGGAAGCGCTGCTGCAGGGCCGCGTCGATCTTGCGATCGCGCCGCAGGTGCCGCAGGGCTTCCACGGCGAAGCGCTGATGCGATTGCGGTTCGTGCCCGCCGCGCACCCTTCGCATCCGCTCCACGCGCTCGGCCGCGCCGTCACGATGCGCGACCTGCGCGCGCATCGCCAGGTCGTCGTGCGCGACACCGGCAGCACGCGCAACACGCGCGGAACCGTCGTCGAGGCGAAGCAGCGCTGGACCGTCGGCCACATGGCGACGTCGATCCTCGCGGTGCGCTCGGGCTACGGCTTCGCGTGGTACCCCGAGGACAAGATCCGCCTCGAGCTCGAAGCCGGCACGCTCGCGCTGCTGCCGATGGCCGATTCCGGCGAGCGTTTCGCCGAGCTCTATCTCGTCTACGCCGACCGCGAAGGCGCAGGCCCAGGCACGCTCCGCCTCGCCGCGTTGCTTCGAGAATCCGTTGCGGAGTCGTGCGCCGCGGGCCACGCCCGTGCCGCGGATGCGAAGCGGACGACCTGATCAGAGGCGGATCGTGCCGTCGACGCAGGTGACGGAGCGGCCGCCGATGTGGATCGTGCCGTCGGCCTCGACGCGCAGGTGCACGATGCCGTCGCGGCCGAGCTCGCGGCCCTGGCTTGCGGCGTAGCGCGCGCCTTCGGCCGGGATCTGTCCGCTCGCGCGCAGGAACGCCGCGATCGCCGCGTTGCCCGAGCCCGTGACGGGGTCTTCGGGGATGCCGTCGACCGGCGCAAAACAGCGCACTGCGATCGCGAAGTCGTCGCGCCCGGTGCGGCCGAACACGGCCGCGCCGATCACGCCGTAGTCGCGCGAAAGCTCGGTGAGCTTCGCCATGTCCGGCTTGAGCTTGCGCACGATCTCGGCGCGCTCGAGGTCGACTACGGCCCAGTTCGGTCCGACCGCGATCGCGCGCGGCGGCGGATCGGCATTGATCGTCGCGCCGAGGGCTCGTGCGAGCGCGACGGTCATCGTGAGGTCCGGCTCGTCGATCTGCGCGGGCGGCGTCGCGACATGGATCCGCCGCAGCGGGCCTTCGCCCTCGACCTCGATCGGCAGCAGGCCGGCCCCGCATTCCTGCACGAGCACGCCGTTCTTCGGCGTCGCGTAGCCCGCCTCGATCACGGCGTGCGCCGTTCCGACACTCGGGTGCCCCGCGAACTGAAGCTCCTGCCTGGGCGTGAAGATCCGGACGCGGTAGCTCGCGGTCGCCGCGATCGGCGGCAGCACGAACGCCGTTTCCGAGAGGTTGGTCCAGGCCGCGATGTGCTGCATCTCGGACGGTTCGAGCGACTCCGCGTCGAGCACGACCGCGACGGGGTTGCCGCCGAACGGCAAGGCGGTGAACACGTCGACTTGCTTGAACGGGACGATGCGCATGGCGGCGAGTTTCGCATGCCGCCGGGCCGGCGCGCCGGCCCGGGCTACGCATCGCGGCCGCTGCGTCGTACCCTTCCGGTGTGAAGATCGAGTTGAGCCAGCCGGAAACCCGCGAGCGCGCGATCGCGTTCGCGCGCTTCGTCTGGCGCAGGTTCCTCGACGACAAGTGTTTCGAGGCGGCCGGCGCGATGAGCTACACGACGCTGTTCGGCCTCGTGCCGCTAACGACCGCCGCGCTCGGCATCATCTCGGCGTTCCCGGTGTTCGCCGAATGGTCCGAGCGCCTGACCGAATTCATCTTCGCGAACTTCGTGCCGGCCTCGGGCCAGGTCGTGCGCGGCTATCTCACGGACTTCGCGGCGAATGCCGCGAAGCTGACGAGCGCCGGCGTGCTCGCCCTGCTCGTGTCGGCGCTGGTGCTGATGTCGAGCATCGAGAACCAGTTCAACATGATCTGGCGGGTGCCGCCGCGACGCCGCCGGCTCGCGCGCTTCGTCGTCTACTGGACCGTGCTGACGCTCGGCCCGTTGCTGCTCGCGGCGAGCATCGGCGCGGGCACCGATGCACTCGCGAGGACCGGCTCGGCCGATTCGTACGGCATTGCCGACGTCGTCGCGAGCGTCGTGCCGTTCTTCGTGACGTGGTTCGCCGTGATGCTGTCGTTCCTCGTCGTGCCGAACGCGGTCGTGCGCCCGCGCAACGCCGCGATCGGCGCGCTCGTCGCGGCGATGCTGTTCGAGCTCGCGAAATTCCTGCTCGCGATGTACCTGCGCAGCGCGAACTACGACGAGGTCTACGGCGCGCTCGCGGTGATCCCGGTGTTCCTGATCTGGATCTACGTCTGCTGGGTCGTGATCCTGCTAGGCGCCTCGCTCGCGGCGAGCCTGTCGGCATTCCGATTCCAGCCGAAGGCCCTGCGGGTTCCGCACGGGCTCGAGTTCGCGTACCTGCTGCGCATGTACCGCAACATCGTGCGGGCCGGGCAGCAGGGCACCCCGGTCACCCGCGCGCAGCTCGAGCTCGCCGAGCCCGGCCTGACGGACGAGCAGCTCGACCGCTTCTTCAAGCTGCTGCGCGAGCACCAGCTCGTGCAGTTGACCGACGCGAGCGCGTACGTCGCGCTGCGCGATCCCGCGACCGTGCGCCTCAACGAGATCTTCGACGCGGGACGCTTCGGCCTGCCGGGGACCCCGGAGCTCGAGCGCCTGCGCGCGCGCGGCGATCCCGACGATGCACCGCTGCTCGAATGGCTCTCTGACGCGCGCGCCGCGGTGCAGGGCGCGTTCGCGGTGTCGGCCGCGCGTATCATGCCGGTCGAGGCGCCGCGCCCCGCCTGACCGGAGATCGTCACCGCAGGTTCCGCAAGATCCGTTTCGCGCTGCTCGCCGTCGCGGCGTTTCCGCTCGCCGCTGCAGAGCCCGCCAAGCCCGTGCTCGAGACGCCGGCGCAGGAGGCGGCGCGCGCCGGCGCCTCGGCGCCTGCGAAGCGCGTCGCGCCCGCGCTTTCGGTCGAGACGCTCGGCCACGGGACGTTCGATCTTTCGACCCGCCGCGGCAAATGGGTCGTCGTGAACTTCTGGGCGACGTGGTGCTCGCCGTGCCTCAAGGAGATTCCCGACCTGTCGAAGTTCGACACGGCGCGCGACGACGTCGAGGTGATCGGGCTCGCGTTCGAGGAAATCGAGCGGGCCGACCTCGAGGCGTTCCTGCGCCGGCACCCGACCTCGTATCCGGTCGCGATCGTCGACGTCTATGCGCCGCCGAAGGACTTCGACGTGCCCCGCGGCCTGCCGATGACGTACCTCATCGCGCCCGACGGCGTCGTCGCCGAGAAGTATCTCGGCCCCGTGACGAGCGAGCAGCTAGGCCGCGCGATCGAGCGCGGACAGCCGCCCGCGGGTTGACGCCGATGCCGGCGGCGCGCTTCGTCGTTTCCGGGAAAGTGCAGGGCGTGTTCTTCCGCGCGGCAACGCGCGAGCGCGCGACCGCGCTCGGGCTCGACGGCTACGCGCGCAACCTTCCGGACGGCCGCGTCGAGGTCCTCGCGAGCGGCCCGCACGACGCGGTCGAGTCGCTCGCGGCGTGGCTCTGGACCGGCTCTGCGCCGTCGCGCGTCGACGACGTCGCGCGCGAAGCCGCGGCGCCGCCGTCGCAGCGCGGCTTCGACGTTGGCTGAGCCTGCGTCGATTCGTACCGTGACACGCGCGTCGCTGGTAACCGCGCCGCTCATGGCTGCGCTGCTCAAGGCCTTGCTGTTCTCGAATTCGGCTGCTGCGGCCGCGCCGGTCGAGCTGCGCTACGGCGACACGCCCGCGGAGGTCCTGACGATCCACGCCGACGACGCGCGCGGGGCGCTTCCGGTCGTCGTCCACTACGGCTCGCCCGGACGTGCGCTGATCGACTTGCTCGCGCTGCGCGGCTACGTGCTCGTGGTCGTGCCGCTGCCGGAAAATCCGAGCACGACGCATCGAGCAGCCGCGGCTGCCGACGCGCTCGCGTTCGTCGCGCGCCGGATCGCGTCGCACGGCGGCGATCCGGACCGCCTGCACCTCGCGGGCACGGGCGCTGCGGCCGCGACCGCCGCGCGGCTCGGCGCCGACGTCGAAATGCTGCCCGGCCGGCGCGTGCGGCGCGACGCAGTCGACGCGATCGCGCTGCGCGGCGGGCGCGCGTATGCGCCGGCGGTCGGGCAGGAGACGCCGCCGACGCTGCTGCTGCACGCGAGCGACGATGCGCTGGCGCGTCGCGACGCCGAGCGCTATGCCGCGCGCCTGCGCGAGTCGGGCGGCAGCGCGGAGGTCGCCGCGATCGCGGGTGGCGCTCGCGGCGAGGGCGCGGCGATCGTCGCGTGGTTCGACGCGGCGTCGATCGCGCGCGTCGGTCGATTCGAGCAGCTGGCATTCGAGCCGGCCGCCGACGTCCCGACTGGCCTCGCGACGCTCGTCGCCGCACGCCGGCATCTGCTCGCGGGCGACGGTGCTGCCCCCCGCGTCGTGCGCAAGGACGCGCCCGCGGCGCCGTGGCGAGTCGAGCACGACTTCGGCGAGCGCTACGCATCGATCGCGGCGCTCGCTGTCGCCGACGCAAGTGTCTGCGCCCTGCTGCGCGGCGCCGACGCGGCACTCGCGTACAGCTGTCGCGGCCGACGCTGGTCGAAACCGGCCGCGCTGCCGCTCGCAGCGCCCGCCGGTGCGCGCAATCCCGCACTGCTGGTGACGGAAGCATCGGGACGAGCCGCCGTGTCGTTCGTTTCGAGCGGCGGACGCATCGTGCGCGTCGAATCCGGCGCTGCCGCGCGGATCGAGCTCGACGGGGACGCGCCGGTGCTCGCGCTCGCGTGGGTCGACGGCCACGCGTAAGCCGCGATCGGCGGCGACGAGCCTGCATTGCTGCGACGCGACGCGCACGCGCCGGCGTGGCGCCGGATCGCGTCGACGACGGCCGAGGCGCTCGCCGCCGTGCCCGATCCCGCGGGTGCCGGCCACGACGTGCTGCTCGCCGCGTCGCGCTCGGGTGTCGAGCGATACGACCCGCGCGCGGCGCATGCGCGCACGCGCGAGCTCGACTTCGACGAAGCGTTCACGCAGGCGCTCGGCCCCGACGCGCGCGTGCGCGGCGTCGGGGCCGGCGGCTTCGCCGCGCTCGCGCACCCGTACACGCACGACGTCGTGCACGCGCTGGCGCTCGAGCTCGAGCATCCCGATCGGATGCTGCGCGGCGCCTACTACCTCGTGCGACAGCTCGACGGCAGCTACGGCTATTCGCTCGTGCGCGATTTCCTCGCGCCCCGCGAGCGCGCCTCGCCGTCGCGCCTCGTCGCGCTGGCGCCGTCGCCGTTCGACGATGCACCCGGGGTCTGGTTCCTCGGCGCCGATGCGACCGAGCATCCCGTGCTGATGCGCGGCACGCTGTCGCGCGGCAGCGCGCGCGAAGGCATCTGGTGGGATCGCAGTGCGCCTGGCCACGGTCTCGCGCTGCACCCGGCCGGCGACGGCTGGCTCGCGATGCTGTACAGCTACGACGCCGGCGGCGAGCCCGTCTGGTATCTCGCGGTCGGCGAGCTCGTCGACGACCGCTTCGTGCCCGATTCGAACGGGCTCTCGCGCTACCGCATCGTGCCGGGCGAGGATGCGCCGACGCGCAACGCCGAGCGCTCGGGCACGATCGAAATCCGTTTCGCGGACGCGCGCGCAGCCGCGGCGTGCGCCGGAACGTCGCGCGACGACGCGGTCGCGCTCGCGGTGCTCGCGCTCGAGCTCGACGGCCTTCGCGTCGAATCGTGCATCGAGCCGATCGTGTACGGGCCGCGCGGATTGCCCGCGATCGACACGAGCGGCGTCTGGCACGCCGGCAGCTCGGATCGCCGGTACGGCATTGCGCTGCTGCCGCAAGGCTACGACGGACGCACGCGCGAGGCGGCGCTCGTCTACTACTACGACGCAGCCGGCGAGCCACGCTGGGCGCTCGGCTCGGGCGAGGTCGACTCAGGCGCCGCCGCGATCGAGCTGTCGAGCCATACCGCCGCGTGCCTCGGCTGCGAGCCGTCGCCGCTCGCCTCGACGCGCGCCGGCACGCTGAGCATGCGCATGCAGGGGTTCTGCGGGCGCGTCGGTGGAAGCGCGACGATCGCGCTCGAATACCCCGGTCCGGCCGGCGGCATGCTTGCGCGGCGCAATGCCCGGCTCGAGCGGCTCTCGCACGCCCGATGCTACTGAACGGGCGGCTGGCCGCGACCAATCGAACCGCCCCCGCGCCGAGCCGATCCCGGCCGACGGCTGGCGCCGCTAACATTTCCGCGTGGCCCCAGGGGATTGCGGCAGCGTGAGCGAAACCGAGTCATCGTCGACGAACCGCCAGTTCTGGCAGCTGCAGCTCGCCGGCTGGGCGGCGTATTCCGCCTACGGCTACCTCCTGTCGCTCGCGCACGGCAAGCCGGCCGGATACTGGACCGTCGTGCTCGCGGCTGCCGTCGCGGGGTTTGCCGCGACGAGCGCGCTGCGCTACGTGCTGCGCGCGCTCTCGCACCTGCCGGCCGTGCTGTTCTTCGTCGCGGCGCTCGGGCCCGTGCTCGTCGCGACCGGCATCATGGGCGTCGGGCAGGTCACGGCGCTCGCGTACTGGTGCGGTGAGGAGTGCCGTCCGCACAGCGTGCTC